>JAEDDW010000195.1 GCA_016293645.1 Treponema sp.
ACGTCGTCCTGCTGTTCCTTTGTAAGGTTGATGAAGCGAACTGCATAACCTGAAACGCGAACTGTGAAGTTTGCATATTCTGGCTTTTCAGGATGTGCCTGGCAGTCCTTAAGCTTTTCAACACCGAATACGTTAACATTGAGGTGGTGTGATCCCTTAGAGAAGTAACCGTCAAGAACGTTTACGAGGTTGTCAATTCTTTCGTTTTCATCGTGTCCGAGAGCAGAAGGGTTGATTGTCTGTGTGTTAGAGATACCGTCAAGAGCGTACTTGTATGGAACCTTAGCAACAGAGTTGAGGGACTTTATGAGACCCTTTGTTTCTGCACCGTAAGATGGGTTGGCACCTGGTGAGAATGGTTCTCCAGCCTTGCGTCCATCAGGCAATGAACCAGTAGCCTTTCCGTATACAACGTTTGATGTGATTGTAAGGATAGATGTTGATGGTTCTGCATTGCGGTATGTTGGGTGCTTTGCGATCTTTGCCATGAATGTCTTGAGGAGCCATACAGCAATTTCGTCAGCTCTGTCGTCATCCTGACCGTAGCGTGGGAAGTCGCCTTCGATAACGAAGTCCTTTGCCATATCCTTTGCTACACCGATAACTTCACCAGTCTTCCTGTTCTTGATCTGAACATCTTCACGGATAACCTTAACCTTTGCATACTTGATGGCAGAGAGTGAGTCAACAACGTGAGAGAAACCTGCGATACCAGTTGCGAATGTTCTCTTAAGGTTAGTGTCTTCGAGAGCAAGTTCAGCTGCTTCGTAGTAGTACTTATCGTGCATGTAGTGGATTGCGTTCAATGTGTTTACATAGAGGTCAGCAAGCCATTCAAGCATTGCGTCGTACTTGCGTACAACTTCATTGTAGTCAAGGTATTCAGATGTGATTGGTGCCATTTCTGGACCAACCTGTACACCTGGTGTAAGACCTGCAGCTTCGTCACGACCACCGTTGATGGCGTAAAGAAGAGCCTTAGCAAGGTTAGCGCGGGCTCCGAAGAACTGCATTTCCTTACCAGTCTGTGTTGCAGAAACACAGCAGCAGATTGAGTAGTCATCACCCCAGATTGGGCGCATGATTTCATCGTTTTCGTACTGGATAGAAGATGTATCGATAGAAATCTTTGCACAGTAGTCGCGGAATACCTTTGGAAGTCTCTTTGAGTAGAGAACTGTCATGTTTGGCTCTGGAGAAGGAGACATGTTTTCCAGTGTGTGGAGGAAGCGGTAGTCGTTCTTTGTTACCATGTGGCGACCATCCTGTCCAAGTCCACCAACTTCGAGTGTTGCCCATACTGGGTCACCAGAGAAGAGCTGGTTGTATGATTCGATACGAGCAAAGCGAACCATGCGGAACTTCATGACGATGTGGTCAACAAGTTCCTGAGCCTGTGATTCTGTAAGGATTCCCTTCTTCATATCGCGTTCGATGTAGATGTCGAGGAATGTTGAAACACGACCTACAGACATAGCTGCACCGTTCTGTGTCTTGATTGCAGAAAGGTATCCGAAGTAGAGCCACTGGAATGCTTCTTTTGCTGTCTTAGCTGGCTTAGAAATATCGAAACCGTAAGAAGCAGCCATTTCCTTCATCTGCTTGAGGCACTTGATCTGTTCAGAAACTTCTTCGCGGAGACGGATAACATCTTCTGTCATTGTTCCGTTACCGATGTTTGCCTTGTCAGCTTCCTTGCACTTAATGAGGTAATCGATACCGTAAAGAGCAACACGGCGGTAGTCACCAACAATACGTCCACGGCCGTATGTATCAGGCAAACCTGTCAAAAGGTGTGCTGAACGAGCCTTGCGGATCTCTGGAGTGTAAACATCAAATACAGCGTCATTGTGTGTCTTGTGATACTTTGTGAAGATTTCCTTGAGCTTGTCAGAAACCTTGTATCCGTACATTTCGCATGACTGAACAGCCATGTTGATTCCACCATAAGGCATGAAAGCACGCTTGAGAGGCTTGTCTGTCTGGAGACCTACAACCTGTTCAAGGTTCTTTCCTTCTGCACAGATGTATCCTGGTTCATGTGCTGTGATACCTGTAACAGTATCAGTATCCATATCAAGAACACCATTCTTGTCGTGTTCTGCCTTCTGAAGCTTCATAAGTTCGTTAAAGAGCTTTGTTGTTGCTTCTGTTGGACCTGCCAAGAACTTTGCATCACCTTCATAAGGTGTGTAGTTAGCCTGAATAAAGTCGCGAACGTTAACTTCGCTTGTCCACAAACCGTCAGGATTAAATCCTTCCCATTCTGGTCTCATTTCCATAGTTAAAACCTCTTTGTATTTG
>JAEDDW010000058.1 GCA_016293645.1 Treponema sp.
GGTCCAATTAACTACAATTTATTTGCGAATAGGAAAATTTGCCCTTATAATATAGGGATATGAAAATTCACTTTTCCGGTGCGTTTTACAAAAAAATAGAAGAATCCTCATTCAAAATAAAATTTGTTGAAGGAACAAAAGAATGGGTTCTCCTTCATTTTTATTCCCCGATGTTGATTACATTGAACGGCAAACAGATTGAAACACAGCCCAATGCCTGTATTCTCTATAGACCAGGAACGCCACAGATTTATTGGGGCAGAAACGGCGAATTCGAAAACGACTACATAAGATTTATTCCGGAAGATGAATCTTACTTCAACGATTTTTCCATACCACTGGATGAGGTTTTCTATGTAACTGATTCCGACATCATAAAACGTGAGATGATGGACATAACATACTTTCTGACAGAGCGCTGGGAAAACCATGACCATGAACTCCATGACCGCCTCAGTAAAGTAATGTCAAACCTCCAGGTTAACAGAATTTTTCCGACCCAGAAAACCAAAAGGGACAATGAGACAAGATACAGACTGCTGCAGCTTAGAAAAGAAGTTCAGAAATCGCCGGAAAAATGGACGGTCGATCTTATGGCAGATAATTTCTATCTCACCAGATCACACTTTTCCGTACTTTATAAAAAGACATTTGGTGTTACCCCACAATCCGACATCAGGTTTTTTGTCAATGAAAAAGCATTGAATCTGCTGAACACCACAGACCTGACGATCCAGCAGATTTCCCAGATGTGCGGATATAATGAATGCGAAAACTTCATCCGTGCCTTCAAGAAAATGAACGGAACATCTCCACATCATTACAGAAAAATACGGAACTAAAAAAGAGGCTGTTCCAAAAGTATTTATGCCAGGGTCATTGCATATGGCGGCGGAACTTCCATAAAGCCGCAATGTCAAAATGACCAATAACACTATGTACGGTGGTTTCGACTGCTCTCAACCACCTTAAAATTACTTTTGGGACAGCCTTGATACTTTCTATGTATCAGCTTCAGTTTTTTGAATTCTTTCTTGAAAGAACAACACTCTGAATAAGCAGGAACAGACAGATCATGAATGCAACAGTAATGTTTGTCCACCAAGCATCATCAAGACCAAGTGATGAAACTATATTCTTGATTGTTGCGAGCGAAAGGACGCCAAAGAATGTTCCGGCGATATTACCTACACCACCAGTAAGCATCGTGCCGCCGATGATGGAAGATGCGATTGCGTTCATTTCATAGCCGCTGGCATGGCTTGGAGATGCTGAACCTACGTGCATGAAATACACGAAACCACCGATGGCTGCAAGGATGCCGCAGATGAAATGTGCAAGGAACTTTGTGCGTGGAACGTTGATTCCAAGCATATTTGCGCTCTGCTGGTTTCCGCCGACTGCATAGAAGTTGCGGCCAAGTTTTGTCCATCTGAGGACAAGGAACAGAATCACTACGACGAGCAACGCCACTATTACACCAGGTTCAATATAAGCCGGAATGAATTTTCCAACCTTGTTTACAGAACCGATACCAAATACATGGATGCGTGTTTCAATAAGCTTGACGAATCCTTCGTGTTCAACATTGAACTGGGTTGAATTCACGATTGTCGTTGCTCCCTTAGCAAAGAACATTCCGGCAAGAGTTACGATGAAAGGCTGGATGTCAAGATATGCAACAAGGAATCCCTGAACAAGGCCAAAACCAACACCGATCATCAAAGCATACAGAACAGCGCCACCAATTGTTCCGCCCTTCATATCCAGATGAACCGCACAGCACATGCAGACAAGAGCAGTCACAGTACCCACGGAGATATCGATTCCGCCTGTAATCATGACAAGACTCAGCGCACATGAAAGTACGATAAGTGATGCATTTTCATTGAGAACGTTAAAGAAAGTCTGTGGCTTTCTGAAACCTGATCCAAGGAATATGACCGCACAAAGGTACATGGCCGCAAATACAGCAATTGTAATTACAAGAAGAAGATTTGTATCAGACAGAGGTCTCTTTTTTGCAAGCACTGTATCATTTTTGTTTTTAAGAAAGTTCATTTAGTTACCTCCCCTTGAAACTGCCGTTTTTCTTCCGCTGATCTGTTTTGCAAATGCAGACATCTTTTCACGGAATACTGGAGCACTGATAACAACAAGAATGATTACGACAACAGCCTTGTAAGCTGGAAGTGCTGTTGATGCAACATTGAATTTGAAAAGTGTTGTTGTAAGGAACTGAATTACGTAAGCACCAAGGATCGAAGCCCACATGTTGAACTTACCGCCGCTCAATGCATTTCCGCCAAGGGCTACAGCAAGAATGGCATCCATTTCAATATCCTTTGCAATAACCGAATAGTTGATTGATGAAATGCGGCATACCTTGATGAAACCTGCAACTGCTACACAAAGACCCATGATTACGTATGTAATGAACTTGATGAGCTGAGGATCAAGACCGTTAAGTCTTGATGAGTTGCTGTTGATACCTACAGCCTGTGTATAGAGTCCAAGGTTTGTAAATTTAAGAACAACCATGGTTATTGCTATACATATTATAGCAATGAAAACAGGAGTAGGAACTGCAATACCCGGAATGAAATTTCCGAAATATCCAAATGTTGGATCTACAACAATCGGAAGAGCGTTGTCATTGATCCAGGCAGCAATTGAACGTCCGGCAGTAAACAGAATAAGAGTCGCAACCATAGGCTGAATCTTGAAGTAAGAAACCAGCATACCGTTGAATCCGCCGAATGCCATGCTGACAATACAGCCAACAAGGAAGGCAACAAAAATCGGAGCCTGGAGCTCATCCGGGCGGGCATCCTGACCGCAGAGTACACGGAGGATAACCGAACCTGCGATTGCAATGCCTGCACCAACGGAAATATCCTGACCGCCTGAAGCCGCAGTTACCAATGTCATACCGATGGCAAGAATAGCAAGCTCAGATGCATTATCAAGAATTGTAATCAAGTATCCCGACAAAACAGGAAATCCTTCACTGTTCTGACCGAGTGTAATCTTGAAGAATGAAGGATCTGCAATCAGATTGAACACAACAAGAATAAGAAGTGCCGCAATCGGAATGAAAATCTGCTTTTTTACGAGACCAAGGAAAAGGTCCGGAAGTTTTTTAGTAGAAGCCATTTTATTTTTCTCCTCCCGCAATAGTTTCCATAATCTTTGTCTGGTTAAGGTCATCGCCGGAAAGTTCACCAACCTGCTTGAGATCGCGCATAACGACAAGTCTTGAACATGTGCGGAGCATCTCATCGATTTCAGAAGAAATAAACGTTACGCTCTTGCCTTCCTTTGCAAGTTTGAGGACCAGTTCCTGAATTTCAGTTTTTGTGCCGATATCGATACCACGGGTCGGTTCATCAAGAATCAGGTACTGAGGATTTGAAAGAAGAGCGCGGGCAAGCAGTACCTTCTGCTGGTTTCCACCTGACAATGCCTTGATTGGAGTTTCTGCTGATGCTGTCTTGATTTCAAGAAGCTTGATGTATTCATCCGCAAACTTTTCCTGCTGTGCACGGCTGAACGGCTTGAAGAACCCCTTCATAACCTGCAGTGCAAGGATCAGATTTTCACGAACTGAAAGATCAGCAACAATTCCATCACGCTTTCTGTCTTCAGGAAGATAGCTGATTCCGTTTTTCATTGCATCGATAGGCTTTGAAATCTTTACATCCTTTCCGTTTACCTTGACTTTTCCGCCCAGAACCTTGTCCGCACCAAACACGGCACGAACACTTTCACTACGGCCGGAACCAAGCAGACCTGTAAAGCCGTTGACTTCACCCTTATAGATCTTGAAATCAAATGGCTTTACGCCACCTGTGCTTGAAAGTCCTGTAGCCTCGTAGACTGGAGTTTCATCGCTTGAATGAACGACAGTTTCCGTAGACTTTGACGAATGGTCAAGATTCTCGACAGATTTTCCAAGCATCTTTGAAACAAGTTCAAGGCGTGGAAGATCACGGATCTCATATTCTCCAATAAGCTGACCGTCACGAAGAACAGTGATCCTGTCGCAAACTTCATATACCTGTTCAAGGAAGTGGGTAACAAAGATGATTCCAACACCCTTTGCACGGAGGTCGCGCATAAGGCGGAACAGCTTCTGAACTTCCTGATCATCGAGGGATGATGTTGGTTCATCGAGAATAAGAATCTTGCAGTCCATATCAACAGCACGGGCAATGGCCACCATCTGCTGAACGGCGATTGAACAGCTGGAAAGCTGCTGTGTTGCCTCACATGGAATATCAAGTTCCTTCAATATTTTTGAAGCTCCTTCATTCATCTGTTTCCAGCTGACCAAAGGATTTTTTTCTCTTCCTATATACATATTCTCTGCAACAGTAAGATTGTGACAGAGTGTAATTTCCTGATAGACTGTTGAAATGCCTGCGTTCTGGGCATCCTGTGGAGAACGGATGTTTACAGCTCCGATTCCTTTTACAAAAACCTGGCCTTCATCTTTCTGATAAACGCCTGTGAGAACCTTGATCAGAGTTGATTTTCCGGCTCCGTTTTCTCCCATAAGGGCGTGGATTTCACCTTCACGTAAAGTAAAATCAATATTCTGCAATGCATATACACCAGGGAATCTCTTGTGTATTCCACGCATCTCAAGAACTGATTTATCCTGCATGATAATTCCTCCAAAAAAAAACACGAGGTTCGGATCTTTAGACAATCCGCCCCTCGTGTCCAAGGTAATGGATTCTCCACCAATTTATCAAACTATAATTTATGAAGAATCCGGTAATGGCTCTTTCGAGCCTTTAATTAGATACCGTACTTTGCTACATCAGCCTTTGTGATTGTTGCAGCATCGAATCCCTTTTCTACCATGATAACTGTCTTCTGCTTTGCACCATTCTTGATGATGTCGTTGATATAAGAAGCCTGGAATGGGTTGCACTGGCCATCATAGTTCCATCTCTTTGCAAGGAGTTCTTCGAGAGCCCACTTGTTGCAGTCAAATCCCATGATGATTACGTCTTTTCCAACACCGTGTGAGATGCCAGCCTTGTCGAGAGCTGCAACAGCACCCTTAGCCATGTCGTCGTTTTCTGCATATACAACGTTGAACTTCTTTCCTGAGTCAATTACAGACTGAACGATCTGCTGTGCGTTTTCTGCGTTCCATTCAGCAGTCTGCTGTGTAACGATGTTCCAGTTCTTTTCTGCCTTTACTTTTTCATCGAGGGCACCTGAACGTCCGATCTGTGCAGCTGAACCCATAACACCCTGGATGTGGATGATGTTGTATTCCGGGAGGTTCTGTGAAGCAAGCCAATTTACAGCTGTCTTTCCTTCCTCAGCCATGTCAGAAACGATAGATGCTTCATAAAGGCTTGGGTCTGCATCGATTGTGCGGTCAAAAAGGATAACCTTAACACCTGCGTCCTTTGCATCCTTGAGAACTGATGTCCATCCAGATGTACCTGCAGCAGAAATCAAAAGATAGTCAACTTCATCCTGTACGATTTTGCGTGCAGCAGCAATCTGCTCGTCGTTCTTAAGGCTGTAGAAGAATGTTGCCTTGTAGCCGTTCTTCTTTGTGAATGTGTTCTTCATGTCGTTTACATTAGCTGTACGATAACCAGATTCGTTAGGGTCATTGTTGATGATACCAACCTTGATCAACTTTGCAGCAAATGTTGGAAGTACTGCCATAGCCATTGCAGCAGCAAACACTAAAATCTTTTTCATAGTTACACCTCTAAAAAAAGTTTGAATTAAGGATGTCCTCTGCATCCTTTGTGATTTTATTATCAATCCGGTTTTGAAATAAAGGAATAGTTTTTTTGTTCCCGATTTTAGAAAAATACTATCATTTTGTTCGATAATACCACTTTAATGATAGTTTTTAGGCAAAAACACGAAAAAGCAACACTTGTTTTTTTTATATTCTCGGGTACTATGAAATCAACATCACTTATCGAGGTTAATCTATGACAAAGGAAGCAGTTGCAAAGGAAATTGAAAACGGTTTGGCTGCCGTGGGAATCGAATTCGGTTCAACACGAATCAAGGCGGTACTTATAGATTCTGAAAAAAATCCAGCCGCATCTGGTGGCTTTACATGGGAGAATTCCCTGATAGACGGAATCTGGACATACAGTCTTGAGGAAATCCACAACGGAATCGTTACGGCATTTGCAGAATTGAAGAAAGACGTTCAGGAAAAATATGGAATAAAGCTGACAAAGCTCAAGGCCCTTGGAATCAGCGCAATGATGCACGGATATCTTGCCTTTGACAAGGACAACAATCTTCTTGTTCCGTTCAGAACATGGAGAAACACAATCACAGGCCAGGCTTCAAAGGAACTTACGGAACTCTTCAACTATCCATGTCCGGAACGCTGGAGCATTTCCCACTATTACCAGGCAATTCTCAAGAAGGAACCTCATGTTCCGCAGGTAGACTTCTTCACTACCCTTGCAGGATATGCACACTTCATGCTTACAGGAAAAAAAGTTCTTGGTACAGGCGATGCAAGCGGAATGTTCCCTATTGACGCAAACACAGGCGACTACGACAAGTCCATGGTTGAAAAATTTGATGCCATAGCAACACCTAAGGGCGCACCTAAAAAACTTCTTGAGCTCCTTCCAAAAGCAATTCCAGCCGGAACTGATGCAGGCACTTTGACAAAAGAAGGCGCTTTGTGGCTTGATCCTACAGGCGAGCTTACAGACGGAATTCTATGCGCACCTCCTGAGGGTGATGCAGGGACTGGTATGGTTGCAACAAACGCCGTTGCTCCACGCACAGGAAACATCTCAGCCGGAACTTCCGTTTTTGCAATGGTTGTACTAGAAAAGGCACTTTCTAAGGCATATCCTGGAGTAATCGACATCGTTACGACTCCAGACGGAAAACCGACAGCAATGGTACACGTCAATACCTGTACCGCCGAATTCAACAAGTGGGTCGGAATTATTGGAGAAGCAGCAAAGCTTCTTGGCGCAGACTTTGACACAGGAAAGCTCTACGACACCATTCTTGGAAGCGCAAAGGACGGAGACAAGGACTGCGGCGGAGTTTATACGATCAACTACATTTCCGGTGAAGGCGTTACGGATTTCAGCGAAGGCCGTCCGATGGTAGTACGCTCTCAGGATTCAAAATTCACTCTTGCAAACTTCATGAGAAGCCAGTTCTACTCTGCAGTCGGAACATTGCGTCTTGGCATGGATGTTCTTTTCAACGAGAACGTAAAGATTGATTCCATGACAGGTCACGGCGGATACTTCAAGACTGAAGGCGTTGGCCTTGAAACAATGGCAGCCGCAATGCACACTCCTATAAGCGCAATGGCTACAGCAGGAGAAGGTGGGCCATGGGGAATGGCACTTCTTGCTTCATATGCCGCAGACACAAAGGGAAAGAATCTTGGTGACTGGCTTGAAAGCGAAGTGTTTGCAAGCGCACAGAAAAAGACAGTTGCACCGGATGCAGCCGATGCTGCAGGATTTGACAAGTGGCTTGAAGGTTACAAGGCATCACTCAAGGCTGAACGCACAGCTGTTGAGAACTTAAAGTAAACTTATATAAATGCTCCCGTCGGGAACCGGACCAGGCATAAAACGAAAAAAGTCATTGCGAGCCCGGAACCAGGAACGTCATTGCGAGCCCGGAGCGGGCGTGGCAATCCACATGCCAGTAAGCAAGGCAAGTATGGATTGCTTCGTCGCAGAAACTTTAAGTTTCTACTCCTCGCAATGACAGAATGTCTATGTTGAGTCAACACATTCTACGGGAGTACAATCACTTTAAAGGAGATTTTTATGGGAAAATACACAGAATTACAGAGAGAAGCATACGAAGCAAACATGCAGATTCCGGCACAGCATTTGGCCCTTTACACATGGGGAAATGTAAGTGCCTTTGACAAGGATGCAGGAGTTTTTGCAATCAAGCCTTCGGGAGTTCCTTATCCAGAACTTACAGCAGACAGCATGGTTATTGTTGACATCGACGGAAATGTTGTTGAAGGAAAACTTAGGCCATCAAGCGACACCCCTACCCACGCAGTACTCTACAAGGAATTTGCAGTGGCAGACGGAGCAAAAATCGGCGGAATCATCCACACCCATTCAACATATGCAGTAAGCTGGGCACAGGCAGTAAAGGCTGTTCCTCTTTTTGGAACGACACATGCAGACCACATCCAGACAGAAGTTCCATGCACACCATACTTGAGCCGCGAGGCAGTTCAGAATGACTATGAAAAGGAAACTGGAAACCTTATCGTAAGCCACTTCCGCTCGCTCAAGCTGAATCCAAACGAAGTTAACATGGTATTGGTTGGAGGTCACGGACCTTTTGCATGGGGAGCAACAGCAGACAAGTCGGTTTACAACGCAGCCGTTCTTGAAGAAGTAAGCCACATGGCAATGAACACACTCCAGATCAACCCGGCACAAAAGACATTGCCTGACTACATCATCGAAAAGCATTATACAAGGAAACATGGACCAAACTCTTACTATGGACAAAAGTAAGCAACTGTCAAGAATGCCTATGCATTCTTGAGGGAGTGCTTGTCACTCCCCCTTACTACGGACAGAAGTAAATAACTTAGAATATGGATTGCCGCGCCGTTCCGGCTCGCAATGAAGGTTATGTCATCGCGAGCCGGTAAAGTAATTCCTTGAATGGATCGCCACGTCGCCAGACTGCTTAAAGCAGTCCGGCTCCTCGCGATGACAACTGTCATCTACATATTCGTAAAAACAAATCCACAATTAAAAACTTCAATCTTCCTTATCCCAGTCGAAGGCACAGCGGACAGCCTTGTTCCATCCTTTAATCAATGTCCTTCTTTTTGCTTCATCCATGCAAGGTACAAAGGTCCTTTCAATTTTTGAATTTGCGATCACATCATTTTTGTCTTTCCAGAATCCAACTGCAAGACCTGCAAGATAGGCGGCACCCATGGCTGTAGTTTCAACGCATTCTGGCCTTTCTACCAGAGAATTGCATATGTCCGACTGAAACTGCATCAGGAAGTTGTTGGAACTAGCACCGCCGTCAACCTTAAGGGCCGCAAGGTTTATTCCGGAATCCACCTGCATTGCCTGAAGAATATCGTTGACCTGATAAGCAAGGGATTCAAGGGTAGCACGGATGATGTGGCATTTGTTTACACCACGAGTAAGGCCCACAATGGTTCCGCGTGCATACTGATCCCAGTGGGGAGCACCAAGGCCTGTGAAAGCCGGAACTACATAGCATCCGTTGGTATCTTCAACCTTACATGCCATGTACTCAGAATCAACTGACGAATCAATGAGTTTCATTTCATCACGAAGCCACTGGATTGCAGCCCCGGCAACGAAAACGGAACCTTCGAGAGCATAGTTCACTTTTCCATCAAGGCCCCAGGCGATTGTGGTTACAAGACCGTTCCTGGAAAACACAGGTCTGTCCCCGGTGTTCATCAAAAGGAAGGCTCCGGTTCCGTAGGTATTTTTTGCATCTCCAGCATTGAAACATGTCTGGCCAAACAAAGCCGACTGCTGGTCACCGGCCGCACCTGCAATTGGAATTGAAACACCAGAAACATCTGCATTTCCATAAACACAGCTTGAAGGCTTAACTTCCGGCAGCATGCATTTTGGAATGTTGAGTTCAGCAAGAATTTCATCATCCCATTGAAGAGTATTGATGTTGAACATCATGGTTCGTGAAGCATTGGAATAATCGGTTACATGAACCTGACCGTTCGTAAGCTTCCAGATGAGCCAGGTTTCAACAGTTCCAAAAAGAAGCCTGCCCTGTTCCGCCTTTGTTCTTGCACCTTCCACATTATCAAGAATCCACTTTAACTTTGTGGCAGAAAAATAAGCGTCGATTACAAGGCCCGTCTTGCTTCTGATTTTTTCAACAAGACCTTTAGCTTTTAGCTCATCGCAGTATTCGCTTGTTCGACGGCACTGCCATACAATTGCATTGAAAACAGGCTCGCCGGTTTCCTTATCCCAGACAATTGTGGTTTCACGCTGGTTTGTAATTCCTATGGCGGCAATGTCGCTTTCATGGCACTTCAATTTTGCCATCGCCTCCGCTGCTACACCTATCATGGTTGACCAGATTTCATTGGCATCGTGCTCAACCCAACCCGGCTTTGGAAAGATCTGTGTAAATTCCTTCTGTGCCACGCTGCGTATTTTTCCGTCGTGATCAAAAAGAATGCATCGATTGCTTGTAGTTCCGGCATCAAGTGCCATCATGTATTTTGCCATGCTGAACCGCCTTAATATCTTGTCTTTTCCATTCCGTCGTATTTTTCAAAAAGTTTTATTGCACTTTCTTCCCTATGGAATTCCTCAGTTACAAACTGATTTTTCTTTCCGTTGATTTTATCTCCCATGGCATCATAGAAAGGCTTGTCATCAAATCCAATCCGCTTTGCATCATCGATATTCATTGCGCTGTACACAACCGGAATGCGCGCCCACATAATTGATGCAAGGCACATAGGACAAGGTTCACTTGTGGTGTAAAGAACGCAGTCGCTCATGTCAAAGCGGCCAAGATTTTTACCGGCCATGCGTATTGCATTCACCTCGCCATGAGCTGTGGGATCATTGTCACGGACAACAGTATTGTGGGCTTCGGCAACAACTTTATCACCGCATACTATGACACATCCAAAAGGTCCACCGCATCCGCTGTCGATTCCCTTATGGGCAACAGCAACAGCACGTTCCATATATTCTTTCTTGTATTGAATTCCCATCAGTCAAGCTCCAGAGTTACAGGACAATGGTCGCTTCCCATGACATCGCTGTTGATGACGCAGGACTTTACTCTTGGCATGAGGCGTTC
>JAEDDW010000196.1 GCA_016293645.1 Treponema sp.
TCAGATATTCCGAAAGCAAATCAACGCCTATAATTTTTTGAAAAACAATTCCGTGCCTGTCTTCCTGTTCAACAATTTCAAAAGCCTTTGGTGTATGAACGCAAATCCTGTTCATTATCACAGTGTTGTTGAATTCACGCTGAATCTGTTCCACTGGATAACCAGGTTTGAACAATTTTAAAACTTTATCTTCCCCGTATTCAAAAATTTCAGAAGTGTTTCCTTTCGCAATCAGTTTCATCCTTTCTGAACTCCTGCCATTCCCCAGTTTTCAAGAGGCGGCTCATTTAAGACTATAAAAACATCAGGAGGATTTATTCCAAGTTTTTCACACAATTTTGCAGTAATAGTTTTAATTGCATTTCCTTTCTGCTCCTTTGTACGACCTGGAAACAAAGTCAGTTCGATTATCATAAAATTGTCAGATTTTTCCGGCGCTGTCTCAAAGTCCTCACGCGGAATTTCAACAATGCGCTGAAATCTGTCCCAGTCAGGAATTTCAAGAGCTTCTTCAAGTCCTGCATGAACACATTCAAGCACCTGCTTTTTGTATTCCGCAGATTTTCCTTTTATCATGTCGATTCTGACCAGTGGCATTTTATGATCCCCTTTAGTTTTCTTTCTTATGCATCATTTTGTCCAAGCTGACAACTTCCATTTCTTACGTATCAATGCGTTCCATCTGGGCTATGGTCTTGTTTCTGTAAATCAAATCATTGCGGACTGTAAAACCAATCTTTTCCCAGAAGCCGTTGCCGTTTTGATTCTTTTCAAAAACCACAAGGGCAACTTTTGTGATTCCTTCTTTTTCCAAAGCAGCCATTGCATTTTCAACAAGAGTTTTTGCAACATGCTTTCCACGGAACTCTGGCAAAACTGCAGTATGATAAATGTAACCTCTCCGGCCATCGTTGCCTGCCATTATTACGCCGACAATTTTTGAATCTTCCTCCGCAACAAAACAGGTGGTGGGATTTCGCTTTAAGAATTTTTCTATTCCATCTTTGCTATCGTCCACGGAATTCAATCCCATGCCCGGTGTATTCATCCACAGATTGTAGATTGAATCGTAATCAGAAATGTGCATCAGCCTGAAATTCATATTTATGCCTCCAGTGCAATTTCCGCAGCTTTTGTCGCGTGAATGACAGTGGTGTCAAAAACCGGAAGAACTGACATTTCCTGCTTTACAAGAAGACCAATTTCCGTGCAGCCAAGAATCACCGCTTCTGCACCATTTTTTTTCAAATCAGAAATAATGCGGCAAAATTCCTTCTGGGAATCTTCATTGATTTTCCCAAGACAAAGCTCGTCAAAAATCACATGGTTTATAAATGACATATCATCTTCATTTGGAATCACAACTTCAAGACCACGCTCCACAAGTTTTGATTTGTAGAAATCTTCTTTCATGGTGTAGCGTGTTCCAAGAAGAGCTGTCTTTTTTACGCCTGCTTTTTTAAGTTCAGAAGCTGTAGCTTCCGCAATGTGAAGAAGCGGAACCTTCACCATTTTCTGAACCTGATCAAAAACTTTGTGCATTGTATTTGTGCAAATCAGAACCACATCGGCACCACTAGCTTCCAGTTTCCTTGCGGCGTCTCCAAGAATTTCACCGCTTTTATCCCACTGGCCGCTGGACTGGCACTTTTCAATTTCGTCGAATTCAACGCTGTACAGAATAATTTTTGCACTGTGCAGTCCGCCAAGTTTTTCTTTTATACATTCATTTATAATTGAATAATACGAAATTGTGCTTTCCCAGCTCATTCCACCTATTAATCCGATTGTTTTCATTTTTCGTCCCCATAAATTTTTTCAAGAATCTCAAAACCTTTCTTCATGTCCTGACCGAGAATTTCCTGAGTTTTTGAAAACTTGTATTCTTTGTGGAACTTGTCCTGAAGCTTTAAGAACTCATTTTTGCCGTACTTACCAACAAAAAGAGCCTGAGCTTTTGCCGCAGCAGCACCGTCGCATTCTGGAATATAAAATCCCTTTTTGCAGTTTTCAATTTCTGAACATTCCCAGCAGCCGTCAAAGCCTTTATCCTTGCAGCATTTTGTATTCGGGCAGATTCCGTCCGGCGAACAGGTTGCAAAGGAACAGGTGTTATATTCCGTTCGACATGAACCGCACCACTGGCTCAAGAAACAGTGATTGCATGAAAATCCGCAGTAAGCAATGGGGTCAACGCCTTTTCTTGCATTTTTACAGAGTTTGTTCTTTATCCGCTGCATTGCTTCAACGTGCAT
>JAEDDW010000059.1 GCA_016293645.1 Treponema sp.
GCGAAAGCGTTTGCTCCCTAGATGCCGATGGCTGTATTAACTTTCGCCCCAAGAATTGCTGGGGGGGCAATTCTTGTATAGGCGGTATAGGAATTTTGAGCACTTTTCAAGTGACATATTTCATTCTCCCGCGTGTCTTATTTAACAGTGAGGAGAAAAATGAAAAAGTTAATTTCCATGGTATTTGTTTCCGCTCTGTTTGTTTTGCAGATGTTTTCTGCGGAAGCAATAATTCTTATTCTGGATGCAGATCTTGAAATTCCGCTTGAAGGTGTGAAGATCAGCTCAAAATCAAATTCAGAAATAAGAGCTGTCACTGATGAAAATGGACAGGCCATCATCAATGTTTCAGATGGAAAAAAATCTGAAAGCATCGAAACACATCTGCCAGGGTACAGAAATGAAACTGTATCTGTAGATTCAGATTCATCCGAAATAGAAATCAGACTGTCCCTTGCCGATGTGATTGAAGGAAAAGAGCTTGTCGTCAGCAGAAACGTTCCAGAAAGCGCAAGTGAAAAGGTTGGCGTTTCTACGGTCATGACAAAGGAAAAAATGCATTCGACCGCAAGCATGGGAATAATTGAAGACTGTATGGCTTCAGTAAGGACTTTGCCTGGTGTTTCCTACAGCGGCGCCTGGGGCAGCGAACCGTCCATAAGAGGTGGCTCTCCAAGAGAACTTGCCGTTACCCTTGACGGCATGTACACCATTTTCCCCTGGCACTGGGGTGGGGGAAATTCAATTCTCAACCCGTCGATGATCGAGTCGGTAAAACTTTCCAACGGAGTATTTTCAGCCCGTTACGGAAAGGCTTCTTCCGGCCTTCTTGAAGCAACAACATTGAAACCTGATTTTGAGAAAGCTCACCTCAATGCATCCGTTTCCACAATGAGTGCAGATGTTTTTGCACAGATTCCATTTGGAAAAAATGTCGGCGGAATGCTTTTGGGCACCCACATGACATACCTTGAACCGCTGTTTGCATTGTACAATGCCGGTGGAAATGATTCCCTGGACATGATCAAGCGTCCTCCATACATCCGTGATTTTTTCCTGAAGGCAAATTTCAGGCCGACTCCCGTGCTTGACATTTCCCTCATGGGCTTTTTCGGAAGTGACGGTCTTTCCATGGATCAGTCGGAAACAGAAGATGGATTTACGAGAAACATGATAATGGACTATGACATCTATCAGGGCCTTGCAGGGCTTAATGTAAAATACCTTCCGACTGACAGGGTTCAGATTCATGGACTTCTTTCCTACAACAGAATGTATGAGGATCTGGAACAGAATTTAAAAGAAAGCGGAACCGTAAAATATACGGATGAATTTGCAGACAAGTATTCAGGTGTGACGGGTATTTCCGCCGGTGACTCATATTTTCTTTCTGAAATACGAAGTGATTATGCGGAAAAAATTACATCACATCTTGTAAATGCAAAGCTTGAATCGGAAATAGAAGTCAACGACAAGAATCATCTTTGCTTTGGCGTAGAAGAAATCATCTCGACAAGCGACACAAAGGAAAGGGTAAGCGCCTGGAGAGATCTTGATCTTGGAGACAGATGGCTGTTTGGAAAAAGTGCATGGGAAAGCGAAATAGAACAGAACTGGATGTACAACACGGCAGTCTTCGCGGCATGGAATTACGGAAGTGAAAATGATCTTGTGAATTCTGAAATCGGTATCAGAGGTGAATTCCTGACCATGAAGAACAACAAGCAGAATTACACCTTGAACATGGTGCCTCAGGTTTCTCCAAGAGCTTCTGTTACATTCACACCATGGCGCGACATGGGCAGCATCAGAAAAATTTCCCTCACAACCGGAACAGGACTCTTTGTTTCCACACCCCGCGAGACAATGCTTATTTCCAAAGAATGCGAAATAGAAAACTACGAGCTGAAACCTAATTCCGCTTTGCTTGCCCTCATCGGTGGAAATGTGGAGCTTGAGAATGACTGGAAGTTCAAGCTTGAGACATATTACAAGCACTATCTTTCAAGGATGTACATGTACACGGTTTCAGATGCTTCCAATGGATTTTCTACGGAAACAATGAACGTAAAGTCCAACGGGCAGGGCAACGTTTTTGGTATCGATGCATTGATTGAAAAAAATGTCGGCAAGGTCTGGGACGGATATCTTTCATATTCTTTTGTCTACACAAGATATAGGAATCCTGCAGGAATCCGCGACGACCAGAAAGTCGATATGAATGACGATGTCATGGATGAATGGTTCTATCCCGGCTTCCATCGCTTCAACACAGTCAATCTTGTAAGCAACTGGCATTTTGGAGAAGGCTGGACCCTTACCGTCAAGGGAACTCTTGCGACAGGAACACCAAAGAAAAAGAAAGGGGACCTTACCTGCTATGCCGCAACCATGGAAGACGGAACTGTAGTACAGCGTTATACAAGAAGTTCATTCTACAGCGATACCTTGAGGAACCAGATCTCATGTCCTGTGGATATACGCCTTTCAAAGCAGTGGTCGTCCAACGGCGGCAAGGCAAACTGGGAATTCTATTTTGCAGTCCAGGATATTTTCGTGAACCTGTACACACCAAAGGGTGACAAATCTTTCAACAGCTACACCGGCGAAATGAGCGATGTTGAAGAATCCGTCGATTTCAACATCGGAGTACCGCTTCCTTCCCTTGGCATAAAGGTAAAATTCTAAAAAAAAATTAAAAATCAGGTGACACTTCCGGACTCCGGAAGTGTCTTATTTAGTACAAGAATACTGAAGAAAATATGGAGAAACAAAATGGAAAACGGTTTCAGTCTTATTGAATTATTCAATCTTGGAGGACCTTTCATGTGGATCCTTCTCGCATTTTCTGTCGTTACAGTGGCAATCATCATTGAACGTATCATCTACATATCCTGGCACGACCGCAAGGTAATTCCACTGGGCAATGAGATCATGAATCTCTTGGATGATGGAAAAAAAGAGGATGCCGAAAAACTTCTGTCATCCTGTTCACGTAAACATACAGCGGCATCGATTTTCCTTGCCCTTTTGAAGAACGCAAAATTCGGCGAAATGAGAATGGAGCGTGCCGCAGAAAGTGAAGCCCAGGAAAGACTCAGAAGGATGGAAAACGGCTTCAACTATCTTACGGCCCTTGCTTCCCTTGCGCCTCTGACAGGATTCCTTGGAACAGTATCTGGAATGATTGGTGCATTCCGTCAGATCGCAAATGCAACTGATGTCAACGCACAGCTTGTTGCAGGCGGCATCTATGAAGCCCTCATCACGACGGTTTTTGGTCTGATCATCGCAATCATCGCATCGATCGCCTACAACCTTTTGATCCAGAAAGTCGACACTTTCGCCGCTGAGACCTCAAAGGCAATCAACGATCTTGTTCCAAAACTGATATAGGAATGAAAAATGATTAAAAGGTTTTCAAGGCATAATATTGAGGATGCAGGGAGTTCCGGCTCACTGAATGATCTTTCCTTCCTGCTGATCATATTCTTTATCGTGATTGCGGGTTTTAATGTGAACAAGGGTTTCCTTCTCAACCTGCCGTCAAAGGACAAGCCGATTGTCGTGAATACCCAGGACATTTTGAAGTGTTCCATCTCTGGAGAAGGTAGACTTGTGCTTGATGGTTCTGAGATCGAACTTGAGGAACTTACAAAACTAGTTTCGGATAAACTTGTGTCGTGGCCAAACATGACTTTTCTACTGACCATTGATCCGGAAGCATCATATCAGAATGTGGTCGATGTGATTTCAGTAATAAGAAAACTGAAAGTGGAAAATTTTTCTTTCAGAATGAACAGGAGCAGCTGAAATGCTTAACTTTAAACTAAAAAGAAGAAATCCTTCCATAACGACTTCTTCGATGTCGGACATTGGATTCCTTCTTCTTATTTTCATAATGCTGATTTCCCTCATGAACCAGCGCTATGAGGAAAAGATAAATTATTCTGAAAGCACCGTGCTGGAAAAAACTCAGGCGGACAGCAATTTTGAAATCTGGATTCAGAATAACGGAACGATTTCAGCTGATGGAAAAATATTGGATGAAAGAACTCTGGAAGCTGCGGTGATAAATGCTGTTACAGAAAATCCAGGTGTCAGGATTCACATAATCGCGGACAGGGATACTCCGTATAAATACGTCAACAATGCGGTGATGGTCCTCCAGACGCTGCAGCACAGGGTAGTCAGTTTTGTTGTAAAGGAAAAATAGAAATGAATGCAGTGAAAATATCAAGATATTCCAGATTTGCACGACCCGCACTTTTCGTTTTTGCATTTTTCATTCACGCGGCAATTATGTACGTGTTCAGCTTTAAGTCCGAGGATGCACCTGTTGAAACCGTTGACTTCAGGGAAGCGGAAGTATTTAAGCTGGTGGATGTCCAGGAATTTGTTCCGCCGCCTCCAGAGGTGAAGGAAGCTGTGACGGTGGCACATCAGCCAAAAGCTTCGGAAACAATCATGGAGACCAAGGAAGAAGTGCGTGAAGAACAGGAAGAAATCCTTTATCTGCCACAGCATAAAATCTCTTCCGTGCCTGTGATTCCCTCAAGAGAAATCCTTTCAAGAATCGAATATCCGCCGATGGCATTGAAGCAGGGAATCGAAGCGGTTGTCTACCTTGAGCTGTTCATCGACAACAAGGGGCAGATAAGAAACATAAAGGTTCTGAAGGATCCCGGCCACGGATTTGCCCAGGCTGCTGTAAACGCATTCACTGGAATCACATGTATTCCGGCTGTTGCAAACGGAAAAGCCTGCGCCGTAAAATTCCGCTATCCCGTAAAATTCACCCTGACTTGAACCGGTGGTTTCAAAATCTAGCTGCATTTGATGTAGAAGGTTGCTCTGGAGGCTCCCTGCTTTTTTATCTTTCCTTTTTCGCAAAGGTCATGAAGGGTCCTTTCAACGGTTATCTCGCTGATGTCGGGAAAGCATCCAAGAATTTCTTTTTTGGTGATTTTCCCGCCGGAACTCCTGATGTGGTCTTCGATCATCTGCGGTTTTGTTTTTTCGTTGTGCCTTAGATGTTCAACGCGGTCCTCGAATGTTTCGTATACTTCCGTCAGAACGGAAAGGAACCAGTTTATGAATGGCTCGTAATTGCTGTCGTTTTCATGCCATCCTTCAACGGAATCAATAAAAGCCTCGTTGAAGTCTTCCTTGTGCTTTTCCATCACCAGTTCAAGGCTTGTGTACTTCACAGGAAAGAAGCCGTGTTTGCAGCAGTTGAGGACAGCAAGAAGTCTGCTGATTCTGTAGGTTGCGTCGCTGAATGGATGTATGCATAGAAAATCCAGCAGCATCATCGGAATCAGAATGAGAGGTTCCGTGCCCTTTCTTTCAAAGGCGGAATCATAACTGTCAAAAAGGTCATCCATTGCTCTTTCCGTGTCGCTGGATTTCACAAATCGGAAGGAATCTTTGGGTCTTCTGTCAAAGCTCTTGTATTGCCCGCCGTTTTTTGTCCTGCAGAAGCAATAAAGGTCTCTGTGCAGCTGAAGAATATAGTAGGGCTTGCATGGAATGTAGTCATAGTTCTGCAGAATTGAAGAAAGAACCTTGTGATAGCCTGTGATTTCTTCTTCGTTTATGTTTTTGGGGTCGCGCTGTCCGTCTATCAGGTCATCGATCCGCGAGTCAGCTGTAGTTATTCCGCTTATACGGTTTGAGGATACTGTGCTCATCTTTCTGGCGGAACTCTTGAAGCATTCAATTTCATTTTCTCTGGTTTCAATAAAAAGATCCTGTCGGCCCTTGTATTGATATATTTTCGTCACCAGGGCGATGATTTCCGGCGTGAAATAGTGCTTGTGTTCTTCATAAAGGTTGAACTTGTGCATTTTGATGAAATGTGATTATTTATTGCATCATTTTATACAGAATGAAGCAATAAAACAAGAATTATTTATGAAATGGCCGGATAATTACTGACAGTTTATGCTTTTTTTTATATTATCTTGCCTGTTGTCGTATTTTACGGCTTTTTCTGGAGGATATAACAATGAAAGATATTTCAAAATTGCTCGATTTCAGACCTAGCATCAAGGTTGTAGATGCTACATTGCGCGACGGTGGTCTCGTCAATGACTTCTATTTTACAGAAGAATTCGTAAAGGATCTTTACGAAACAAATGTTAAAGCTGGCGTTGATTACATGGAATTTGGATATAAGGCAGACAAGGAACAGTTTGATGTAAGCAAATTTGGTCCATGGAAGTTCTGCAACGATGATGACATCCGCAAGGTAGTTGGAGACAACGACACAAACCTCAAGCTTGCTGTCATGGCAGACGTTGGACGCTGCAACTATAAGGAAGATATCCGTCCAAAGAGCGACAGCCCTGTTGACCTCATCCGTGTCGCAACATACATCAAGACAATTCCTGCAGCCATCGACATGATCGAAGATGCAAAGAACAAGGGATACGAAGTAAGCTGCAACATCATGGCAATTTCTACAAACCAGGAATCGGACATCAAGGCAGCATTGGACCTTCTTGGAAAGTCACCTGTTGATGTTATCTACATTGTAGACAGCTACGGTTCAATCTATCCGGAAGAAATGGCCCGCGTTGCCGACATCTACACAGCAGCCGGAAAGAAATACAACAAGAAGATCGGTATCCACGCTCACAACAACATGCAGCTTGCCTTCGCCAACACGATCGAATGCTGTGGTGACGGCGTAGACTATCTTGACGCTACATACGGAGAAATGGGCCGCGGCGCCGGCAACTGCGCAATGGAACTTCTTCTTGGATTCCTCAAGAACCCTAAGTACAGCACATTCCCTGTATACCAGTTCCTTGAAAAGCACATCAACAAGCTCCGTGCTGACGGCGTAAGATGGGGATATGAGCATCCATATCTCCTTACAGGTCAGCTCAACCAGCACCCACGCACAGCAATCGCCTACACAAAGGAAAACCGCAAGGACCTCGTAGAATTCTACAAGGAAATCAGCGGACAGGATTGAGACTTTCTGCGAAAGTCCAGACAATAAAAGCCATGCACTTTGACGTGTATGGCTTTTTTCTTTGAAGATGAAGCATGAAAATTTGCGGAATAGTAGACTCGAACTACTGACCCCCACGATGTCAACGTGATGCTCTGACCAACTGAGCTAACCCCGCATTTGTCTATGCATTGAACTTTACTAGATATGCTCCTTATGGTCAATGGCCCTACTAATAATCCATATAGTATGTTTTTGGTTCCATTGTTCTATAATGAAGGATCAAGAGGATTAAGGCAGCAATATGAACAATTCCACATCGTCAAGCTTCAACAGGCTTTATGAGATAACAGAAAAACTGCGCGGTGAAAACGGCTGTCCCTGGGATAAAAAACAGACGCCGGCTACTTTGCGTGAGACTTTCATAGAGGAAACCTTTGAGGTAATCGATGCGATCACGGAAGGCGATCCGATGCACGCAAAGGAAGAGCTTGGGGATGCATTTTTCAACCTGATTCTTATTTCCTATTGCTACGAGCAGTCCGGGGATTTTACCATTGCCCAGGTTCTTGACGAGATCAGCGAAAAACTTGTACGCCGCCATCCCCATGTTTTTGGTGAGGCCCAGGCAGAAACTGCGGCAAAGGTCATCAGGCAGTGGGACAAGATCAAGGAAGAAGTAGAAGGCCGCAGGGGGGATTCCGTGCTGGATACGGTACCCAAGGGATTCCCGCCGATGCTCAAAGCTTACAAGATCCTCAAAAAGGCAGCCAAGGCAGGTTTTGACTGGCGTTCCATCGAGATGGCGGAAAGCAAGGTTTTTGAGGAGCTGGAAGAGATTGCCATGGCCCGCAAAGAAGATGATATGGACCATCTTGAGGAGGAGGCGGGGGATTTTCTGCTTGCCGCTGTGAACTATTGCCGCAAACTTGGAATTGATCCCAATGTTGCCATGGAAAAGGCATGCGGTAAATTCGCTGTAAGGTTCCGCCTTGTGGAAAAGGGCATGAAAGAAAAGGGACTTGAGATGAAGGAAGAGAACGACGGAACAATGTTGGATCTATGGAGCCAGGCCAAAGGACTCCTTTGACTCTGATTGGTTGTCAGTTGGGCAAATTTTGTATATATTTTACTCTTGAAATGAGCAGTTCAGCTCAATTTTGTTGTTTTTTTACATGGAGAAATAATGAACAGAACAATGAACATTCGCCTTGAAGACGAAAAGAAGGATGAAAAGAAGGCAGAAATGCCAGATCCACTTGCAGAGAAATTCCTTAAGACAAGACAGATTTTGATGAGCGGTGAAGTCAGCGAAGAACTTGCTGACAGAATTTGCCGCCAGCTTCTTATTCTCGAGGCAGACAGCGACAAGCCTATCTATCTTTACATCGACAGCCCAGGTGGGGATGTCTATGCAGGATTTGCGATTTTCGACACGATCCGTTTCATCAACGCTCCTGTCTATACAATCGGAATGGGACTTGTTGCCAGCGCAGCGGCCCTTATTCTTCTTGCAGCTCCTAAAGAGCGTCGTCTTGGTTTTGCGAATTCAAGCTACCTCATTCACCAGCCATCAAGCGGAATGAAGGGTGTTGCGACCGACATTGAGATCCACGCTGCGGAACTTGCAAAGACTCGTGCAAAGATCAATGAGATCATCGCCGAAGAAACAGGCACTGCCCTGGACAAGGTATCAAAGGATACGGACCGTGACTACTGGCTCAACGCACAGGAATCCATTGAGTACGGCCTTATCAGCAAAATCATCACAAAACGTTCGGACCTCAACTAGAGGGCGCGATGACTTTCCGGCTTACCGACATCTTAATTGACCAGATTCTCTTCTATATGGAAAACCAGGGTGAGACAGCACTTGTATCCGCCAGAGATGGTAAGATCGTGCCTGTTGCAGATGATGAGCCGGAACTCGATGACGAAAACTATTACTCGCTGCCGGATTGGACAAGTGCCGACGGTTTTGAGTTGATGGAAAATTTTACTGCGGGGCTTCATAATCCAAATGCCTACAAAGAGCTCAGGAGATGCCTTGCAAACAGAAGGGGGGTGTTCAGGAATTTCAAGGATATTTTAAAATCGTACCCAGAGGTGGAAAAAAAATGGTTTGCATTCAAGGACAAGGTAATGCACCGGAGAATCACCGAATGGTACAACGAACTTTGCGAGTCCTGGGGTTTGGAAACGCTTGAGGAGAATCCGGAATATGATGATACGGAATATCTCGTTCAGGATGATTTTGAATTTACCGAATACGATTCTGTTAAGGACAAAGAATGCGTTGATCGTGAAGTCTGTGAATTGGCAAAAGAATATGGCGAAAAGTATTCCGGCGAACTTGGAAAGGCGGTGGCAGACATTTTAAGAAATCAGTCGGTACGCTGTTCCGGTGAGGACAAATTTGGATATGTATGTTGTTCTCATGATGGAGAGTTCCTTGGATGTGCGCTTGTTTCTGCTTGCCCGTCCTCAGCAAAAAAGACGGTGGTATTTACTGACTTTTTTGTGATTCAGAATTACCGCGGACTTGGCATAGGCAAAGAACTTTTGAACAGATGCCTTGCAGGTTTGAAGGATCGCGGAATTCAGTGGGTAATTTTATCAAATACAGTCATGCCGGAATCATTGGAGACTTTGTTTTTTGAGTTTTCATTTAAAAAGACAGATTTCGGATACGTAAAAAATTTTTTGGAGTAAAAAATGGCATACAACAACAATCGTGAAGGTTCTTCAATCAATGAAGAACAGGTGGCAGCTTTTTTGGCAGATGCAGTAAAACGCGTGGAATCATCAAGTGATTCAGACATTGAGGCTTTGAAGACACTCAAAAAGCTTTTCAAGAAGAATGTTCCATTCTCACGCAGAAGCTATGTGGCAGCATTGCTCATCAAGAATGCAACAGCAGGTTTCAGAGGCAACCGCTTTAACCGCGAAAACAAGAACGATCGTTTTTCTTCAAAGCGTGAAGAACGTTTCAACCGCAATGAGACACGTTCAGCAGAAAGAAAACCGGCAGAAGAGCATACAGAAAAGGCACCTCGCGTGACAATTGATCCAGCCGCAGCAGGTACAATTTTCATCGGTGTAGGTAGAAGCCGTGGAGTATTCCCACGTGACCTCGTTGGTCTCCTTGTAAGCGTTGCAGGTTTTGACCGTTCAAGAATCGGTGAAATCCGTGTTCTTTCAAACTATTCTTTCATCCAGCTTTTTGCGGAAGATTGCGACAAGGCAATCGCAGCCCTCAATGGTTATGACTATCGCGGAAGAGAACTTTCAGTAAGCTACAGCCGCAAGAAGGAAGAGGGAGAAGCATCCGACGCACAGGATGAAGTAATCCCGGCAAATGTTTCAAACGAAGGTCATGCTGACAATTCCGTAAATACAGAAGAAGCAAGAATCGCCGCTGAACAGTCTGCTTTCGCAGCGTCAATGGACAAGGCTCCTGTTGAGGAAACAGTTGCAGAAACTCCTGCAGCAGAAGAGCCTAAGGCTGCTCCAGCACCAGTTGAAGAAAAGACATACTTTGAAACAACAGATGACGGTCAGGTTAAGTCTCACTTTGTGAACAACTAAAAAATAAAAATGCTTCCGTTAGGAATCGCACCGAGCTTGCTTCGCTGAAACTTCGCTTCAATTCGAGATTCGGTGCGAACCCTTACTGCGCATTTATCTATTCTGGAGATTGTCTAGGATCCCTGAGCTTGTCGAAGGGGTCATCACCCCAAAAGCAATCGACGGT
>JAEDDW010000060.1 GCA_016293645.1 Treponema sp.
ACGCCCTCAACGATGCATGCAAGAAATGGAAGGCCGCAGAGCACATCGACTATTCGGTTTACGGAACGCCGCTTGAAAGCACTACATATAAATTTGCGAAATGCCTCAAGAGACGCTTTGGTTCAATTCCGGGAGTCACAGACAAGAACTATATTACAAACAGCTACCACGTAAACGTAACGGAAAAAATCGATGCATTTACAAAGTTGAGTTTTGAAAGCCAGTTCCAGGAACTTTCCCCTGGTGGAGCCGTAAGCTATGTTGAAGTTCCAAACATGGAAAACAACCTTCCGGCCGTAATGACTCTGCTCAAGCACATCTACAACAACATAATGTATGCCGAACTCAATACAAAGAGCGACTTCTGCCAGAAATGCAGCTACACCGGTGAAATCAAAATCGAAGAAGATGTGGACAAGAAACTTATCTGGAAGTGCCCTAACTGCGGAAATACAGACCAGACAACAATGAACGTTGCTCGCCGTACATGCGGCTACATCGGCACCCAGTACTGGAACCAGGGGCGCACCCAGGAAATTCAAGAGCGCGTACTTCATCTGTAGAAATTCCAGGAGCCAGTAAATCCAGAAGACGGGAAACAATGCAAAACGGTGGTTCAAGCACATTGAGACCACCGTTTTTTTTGTCATATACTAAAATAGTGCCGGCAAACGCTTTTTGCTTATCCAGGCTTTTTAAAGGCTGACAATGCCGTCTTGTATTTTTATTTCTTCTATGAGGAGCTTGTGCTTTCCTTCGTCCGTCCTGTCATATCCGTGGTAGACCATGTAGATTTTTCCGTCGTCATCGCAGAAAATGCTGTTGTGTCCTGGCCCTGCCCACTGGCTAAAACTGAATCCGTCGCGCAATGTAGTTCCTCCATCCTTCATCATGTCGCGGCCCTCTTCGTCATAAAAAGGTCCTTCCGGATTTTCTGAAACTCCGTAGACAATGTGATAACTGGAAGCAGTTCCCCGGCAGCAAAAATCGTGGGAGGCAAAAAGATAGTATTTTCCCTGGTGTGGAAATACAAAAGCACCTTCAATGGGATTTTCTTTTGATGTGCGTGAAGCTATGGTTCTTGGTTTTGAACCGTCTGCAACAAATCCGTCGCAGTCCAAATCTACCATCTGGACTCCACCCCAAAATGAACCGAACACAAGGCGGTCCTTTCCCTTGTCATCGCAGAACACAGCCGGATCTATGCAGTTGTAGTTATTTTCAGGTTTTGATGAAATTACAGGCCCCAGGTCCTGCCAGCCATAATCTGGACTTTCAGGATCAAGGGATTTTGTGCGGACAAGACCTATGGATGAAAGATTTTTGCCAAAAGTGGAAACGGAATAGTAGATGCGCCACCAGCCGTCGCGATAGACAACTTCCGGCGCCCAGAAGCTTGTGGACCCCGGCACCTGTTCTTTTGTCCACTGGGGATTCTGGGGGAAGATGGCACCGGCAATCTCCCAGTTCTTAAGGTCGCGTGACTTGAAGAATGGAAGACCTTCGCCAGTCTGGAACCTGTAGTAGATTCCATGGTGCTTTACGATGGTTGGATCGTGGGCTGCCACCATGCCTGCAACACTGATTAGCGCCATGATTACTTAAGACCCGTAAGAGCAACAGATGCAATAATCTGCTTCTGGAAAATCATGAATATGATGAGAACCGGAAGCATTGCAATGACAGAAGCCGCAAGGAGGAGCGGATAGTCCGTCTGGATTGCATACATTGCATTCAGCTGGCTGATCATTACCTGAACCGTAGCCTTTGCAGGATCATTGAGATAGATGCTCGGTGCAAAGTAGTCGTTCCATACACCCATAAACCAGAGGATAGCCTGGGCTGCAATTGCCGGTTTTGCATTTGGAAACATTATGGTCCAGAAAACCCTGAAGAATCCCGCGCCGTCGATTCTTGCCGATTCAATGAGGGAAGTAGGAATTCCGCTCATATACTGGCGCAGGAAGAAAATCATCGATACGTTGCCCAGCATTCCAGGAACCATGAGAGGATACCATGTGTCAAGCCAGCCGATTCTTGCATAGATAATGAACTGCGGAATCATGATTACGGAAAACGGAATCATCATTGTTGCAAGTTCAGCAAGGAAAAGCTTGTTCTTTCCAGGAAAACGGAGCTTGGCGTATGCAAAGGCTGCCATAGAAGAAACTATGGAGCCGACGATTACTGTTGAAAAAGAAATCACTGCCGAATTGAAAATACCCAGCTGGAGTTTTGGTGTCATTTCCCAAACGCGCTTAAAGTAGTTTATCCACTGGGGATTTTTTGGCATGGCAAGTGAAAGCTGCGTCCCAAGGAACTGTCCCTTTGTCTTAAGCGAAGATACAATCATCCACCAAAGTGGAACTATCATTATGAACACACCGGCCGTAAGGAAAGTGTAAACCAAAATCTTCTCAAGTCTCATTCGGGAAGCATTGGAAGCGTATTGTCCTTTTTTTGCGATTGCTGCCATCATTTTTCAGATCCTCCTATTCAAGGTAGTTGTTGCTTGACTTGTTCAGCTTGAACTGAACTGCCGTAACAATGAAGATGAGAACTGCAAGGAACCATGCGGCTGCACATGCGTAACCCTTTGCATCGTATGAACCAAAGGCATGCTGCCATATGTAGAATACGATTGTACCGGCGCTGTAGTTTGTTCCTCCGTTTGGAACCATAATCTGCGGTTCAACAATAAGCTGGGCACCGTTGATAATGCCGGTGATGATAATAAAGAAGGAAATAGGCTTCATCAAAGGCCATGTGATTTTCCAGAAAATGGTCCAGTTGCTTGCCCCGTCCATTTTTGCAGCCTCGTAGTAAGACTTAGGAAGGTTCTGCAGACCGCCAAGATAAAGAAGGGCTGTTCCACCGACACCGCGCCAAATGCACATTGCCATGATGGAAGGTTTTACAGTGTGTTCGTTTTCAAGCCAGTTGGTTCCCTCCGAATAGAAAGCCCACCTGAGGAACTGGTTCAAAAGTCCGTAGTCCCCGTTGTAAATCCACTTCCACAAAAGGGAAACGGCAACGATTGAAGATACAACCGGAATGTAGTAGATGACGCGGTATGCCTTTACGCCCGGAAGTTCCTTGTTGAAGGAAATGGCCAAAGTCAAGGCCCACATCATGCCGATTGGAATACCGATCATATAGAATATAGTGTTCCAGAGTGAACGCCAGAAATCAATGTCTGCGAACATCTCCTTGTAATTTTCAAATCCAACGTAGAAAAATTCCCTGTCCACTTCATCCATGGTGAAAATCTGGGTAAGGTCTGTCATTGAATCCCAGGAAGTGAAGCTTGCAAAAATCGAAAATATGAATGGCCCTGCAGTGAAAAGTAAAAATCCCAGAATAGGAAGCAGGACAAAAAGAAGACCCGCTACAGCTTCTTCGTTAAACCTAGACTTCTTTTTAGGTTTTGTATTTTCCATAGTTTTAACTCCTGTCTGGAACCGGCGGAAGCAGCCTTATGAACTTTTGCCGCCGCCGGTTTTTCTTTATATTGGATATAGTTTACTTCTTTGCCTTATTTGCCTTCTTTGCAGCGGCTCTTGCCCTTGCCAAAGACTTGTCAAGTTCCTTCTGCATTACAGGCTTCATTCTCTTGCAGTAAGATGCTGCCGTTTCCTTTCCGTCAAGAACAAGCTGAACATCGCGGAAGAAAATGTCGTACCAAACGCGTGTGTATGTTCCTTCAAACGGCCAGCTGCGTCCTGTTGTTTCGATGATGTTGAGGAATTCCTTGCGGTTTGCAGGGAAACCAGGCTTTGATGTATAGTCCTTTGCCAAAGACTTAAGGTTTGGAATCTGAAGATCCATGTCGCAGTACATCTTGTTTGCTTCCTTGTCTGCAGAAAGGAAGAGTGCAAGTTCTGCTGCTGCCTTAGGATTCTTTGTGTTTGCTGCAACTGCCCAGCCTACACCACCACGGTATGTAGCTGTCTTGTTTGCTGCCGTGTGAACTGGCCATGGAATAAGGTCATATTCGAATCCGTCCTTGAGTACGCCCGGTGTGTTGAATGCTGCAAGGTCCCATGGTCCTGCCGGGAAGAATCCAAGTTCACCCTTGAGCCAGCGCTGGTATGTATCAAGGCTTGCTGCCTGTTCTGCAGATGGTGTTACAGGCTTGTATTTGCTGTTACCAAGAGTCATGTCTGCCCAGAACTGAAGTGCTTCGATGAATTTTGGATCTGCTACGTTTACCTTTGTTCCTGTTGCATCGATAAAGTCTGTTCCGTTTCCCCATACGAACTGGATGAATGCCCAGTTTACGTTTAGACCAGTTCCGAATGTACCGTCGCGTGTAAGCTTTGTACAAACATCCATGAATTCATCCCATGTGTATGGCTTGTCTGTCGAAGGAAGCGGGATTCCATACTTCTTGAAAAGTGTCTTGTTGTATGCAAAAGCAAATGGTCCGAAGTCCTTTGGAAGTGCCCAGATTGCGTCACCTGCACCAAGAGTCTTTCCGTCATAACGGTAAGCATCAACAGCCTTTGAGTAAAGATCGTTAAAGTCGGCTCCCTTTGCACTCTTTACATATGGTGCAAGGTCAAGAACCTTCTTGTTGTCAACGTACTGGCGAACAGCTTCTGGTCCCATGTAGAAAACATCTGGAAGCTTGTTTGCAGAAAGTGCTGCCTGGATTTTTGCCGAATATTCATTGCCTGCAACGGTAATGAAGTTTACTGTTGTTCCTGGATGTGTTTCCTCAAAGCGCTTTACAACTTTGTCCAGAATTTCCTTTTCCTGTGGCTGAGCGAAATTCATTACTGTGATTTCTTCAGCAACAACTGAGCCTGCCATAACTGCGGCGGCAAGCAAAGACAATAATGTTCTTTTCATGTATTCCTCCTTAAAAGAACTCAAAAACAACGGCCCCGGAAAAACATGTTTCCGTCCGCTTTCTCTCTCTGATGGTTCAAGTATAAACCCGGATTTTTTTACTAGTCAAGGAAAAAATTGATAAAAATCAATAAAAATTGAATTAAATCTAATTAATTTCCAGTTTTTTTAGTTTTCCATGGATTTTTCAAGCAAAACCCCTAAAAAATCACCAAATCAATCTTTTATATCAATTTTTTTAGTTACACAAGTCATTTTTCTTACTGGAAAACTGGATAACCTTCGCTGTCATAGGAAATTCTCCTTACCCAGGCATGGCGGTTAGGGTCGTAAAGGGCAAAGTTCAGGTCAACTTCCGCATATGGGCGTGCGTGGTAAACAAGGTAATCTTCGGAGCCATCGCGGCTTGTGGTAAAGCTGTTGTGACCGGGGCCGTAGATTCCCCTTTCTCCGCTTGTGGAAAGGACTGGAACGGGGCTTTTTTTCCAGCTGGCGGCATCCGTAAGATCTGCATTTTCGTCCGCAGACAGAAGTCCCATGCAGTAGCTGGCATCCGTTGCGCTTGCACTGTAGGTTATGAAGACTTTTCCGTTCCTGATGAGAACCGCAGGCCCTTCGTTTACGCGGAATCCCCTGCATTCCCAGTCAAATTCCGGGAAGCTTATCAAAGTCTGTTTTCCAACCTTTATGGGGCTTTCCATTTTTGCAATGAAAAGTGCTGAATTTTCTTCGCGACTCTGCCTTTTCTGTGCCCAGCATGCATACCACTGGCCCTTGTTGCAAAAAACGGTGCAGTCAAGCATGAATGAATCCCATTCCGCCTGCAGCATTCCCTTTTCTTCCCATGAACCGCAAAATGGGTCCGGGCTTGGGTTTTCCAAAATCCATGTGCGGATCCACCATGGATCTTCCGCTCTTCCTGCGGCAAAATAGATGTACCATTTTCCATCGATGAAGTGGATTTCCGGTGCCCAGATGTGCCAGCTCATGGGACCCGTTGCATGTTTTCGCCAGATTACAACCGGTTTTGCATCGGCAAGGGCCTTTACGGACCAGGCGCGGCGTACTTCAATTCTGTCGTACTCCGGGGTGGAATATGTAAAGTAGTAGTAACCGTCGGTGTGAAAGTACACGTGGGGATCAGCGCATTGCAATGCCAGGGGTTCAAGCTCATCCTGTTCAGTAATATCAGTTATGTTCATATTCTTCTCCGAAAAAAGTTGATATATAGCGGTAAAAATCGTTTTATAATTTTGAGAATACGCTGATTTTCTGATTCTGTCAATTTTATTTTCAAAAAATATGGACAATATCAACTTTTACTGATATATTAAATCCATGGACAACATTGAAAATACTTTGGTAATAAATCCTTTGGAAGACATGGCAAAAATAAAGGCCCTTGCTTCCGAACCAAGAGTGAACATGCTTTCACTGCTAAGGGAAAAAACACTTAACATAAATGAAATTTCAGCCGCATTGGGACTTCCGCAGTCAACGGTTGCAACCCACATTTCAATTCTTGAAGAGGCGGGTATCATTATCACCGAATCAATCAAGGCAAAAAAAGGAAACCAGAAACTTTGCCGACCTGCCTTCCGCGACATCCTCATTCAGTTTCCAGAACAAAAAAAAGAATCGGAAGACTTCATAGAAATTGAAATGCCCGTTGGAATTTTCACCGACTGCAATGTAACTGCCCCGTGCGGACTTTGTTCTGCGGAAAAAATAATCGGTCTTCTGGACATTCCTGATTCATTCCTTAATCCGGACAGAATGAAAGCCGGCCTTCTTTGGTGCGGCAGCGGAACTTTTGAATACAAATTCCCCAACAACACCCTTTACAGCACAAAGAAATTGTCAAAGCTTGAAATAAGCCTGGAACTTTCTTCCGAAACCCCTGGAACCAACAGCAACTGGCCTTCGGACATTACCATGTGGATAAACAAGACTGAAATAGGAACATGGACTTCTCCGGGAGACTACGGAGACAAGCGTGGAAAATACACCCCACAGTGGTGGAAGCTTGAAGGCAGCCAATACGGGCTTTTAAAGCACTATTCCGTTACAAACGAGGGAAGTTTTGTTGATGGAGTAAAGATTTCCGATGTTACCCTGGACGACCTCAAGGTAAGCGAACACCATTCAATCCGCGTCCGTGTCGGCGTAAAAAACGATGCCGAGCACATGGGCGGAATGAATATCTTTGGAAAAGGCTTTGGCAACTACGACCAGGGCATAATCATGAGGGCTTATTTCTAATTAACGCTCTTCATTCCCCAGATGTATTCGCCATGGTTGGTGCTTCCGGCCGTGGCGTTGAGTGCCGAAAAATTCACGGTTCCAAGCTTTTTCCTATCCGGCTTTGCAAGTGCAAAATTGCTTGAAGCCTTAATGATTCCACTGAAAATTCCATCTTTGCCAAGATCCACCGTGCAGTTCCTTCCACCATCAGAAACTGAAATTTTTCCGCTGTATGCACCGCTTATGGTTCCATCTGTCTTTATTTCAATTTTCACGGAAGGCTGCGGAATTCTATCCGCTTTTTCTGCTTCAGCGTTGCGTTTTGTAATCACAACTTCGTAGGTTCCTGCAATCTGTGCCATGGAAAGTTTCTCCTTCTGTCCACCGTCATATTCACAAGGTTCAAGAAGCGGCCATCCTTCCTCGTTAAAGAACATTTCCCTTGTCTGAAGGCAGAACTGCCCCGGATTCAACCAGTCTGTTCTTGCGTGGCTTGCAAAAATCATCTTTCCGTCTGAACTTCTGAAAATGGACTGGCCACCCGGAGCCGTAAAACCAAAATCGCTTCCAAATTTATGGCCGCCGATAATCTTGGAACCTACTGCATGGTAGTTCCTTGCCTTTGCCATCATATCAAAACGCATATCCTGCCCGGAGGCATCAAGGTAAGGCCCCTTAATGCTGCGGCTTCTTCCCACTCCAACACGGTAGTCAAATTCCAGGTTTCCCATGCTCACAAAAAGATAATACCATCCGGTTTCGCTGCTGTACAAAAGCTGGCTTCCTTCGTAGGCAGCCCCCTTCCCGCCAGCAATGTGGTATCCGCTGTTGCCGCCTATTGAATCGAGGGCTCCTTCCAGCAATTCACCGGTAACCTGATTTACAGGCCTGAAAGTTTCCGCGTCTACATAGACAAGTGCTATTCCGCCCTTCCAGGAACCGTATGTCATGGCAATGCATTTCCTTTCCCCGATGGTGAATTCCTTAAGTTCCCCGGTGGAAATGTCCATGACGAATTCCGGGTCTATGGCACCAAATCCCGATTCCCAGCTGCGGCCCGCGTTCCTGCACTGGGGGTAACCTATGGCGCTGTTGCCTGTTTCGTCATCGTTTTCCCAGGTGTAGCGAACTAAAGTTGAAGTCGGATAGTTTTCCGGATCGTATTTTGATGCCGGAACAAAAGGTCCTTCAGCCTTGTCGGCAATGGAAAGGGAAATGCAGGCCGCCGGAACTATTTTGCCGTAGGAAGTCTGGCAGTCGCGGATAATTCCGTGGAACATGTAGTACCTGCCATTTTTCTTTGTAACCGTTGGTGCCCAGGTTTCGGGGAACGGCAGCGGTGAATAAAGTTCCGTATGATAGCCTGTGCCGTCGTTGGTTTCAAAACCCACCCATTTTAGGAATTCATCATCCCAGTGCATGGGGCCGTAATTTGGAGAAACTTCAACCCCATCGCGGAATGCCGAATTTTCATGCAACGTCCATGCCATAAGATCCTTTGACGAGCGCACAAAAATTCCGTGCTTCCATCCCGTTGAATAGACATACCATGTTCCGTCTTCATCCTGAAAAATCTTTGGGTCATGGCAGTTCCAGTTGGTGGAAGTGTGGAAAGTGTATTTTTTTTCAAGAAAATCAGCATCTTCCGTACTGTCCGAATATTTCTGCCCCGCAGCAAGTGGCTTTTGCGAAAGCTTTTTTTTCCTAAGGGCTTTGTTTACCGTTATGGATTCCCCGGGAAGAAGCTTTGGTTTTGCGTTGAGGGCTGCAGGAAATGCAATGCCCATAGCTAATGTAGCGGTAAAAATTGATATGAATGCTGAATTTTGAACTCGTTTCATGATTCCTCCTGAAAAACACCTTAAAACCAATAATACCATTGCAATACCTGGGTAAAATCCGTCACTGCAACAATCTCAAGGTGTTTATTACCAAAAAAATTGATATTTATCAAATTTTTTCTTGATTATGAAGTATAACCATGTTAGACTGATTTGGTAAAGGGAATTTTCAGGAAATTGCAGAATTTTATTCCTTCCCGGACTGATTATGCAGTTCCCATATATTTCCGTTGGAGTATCATATGAAATCTAAGGTTACTTTTGTAAAGGAATTCAGAATCGGAGAAGTGGACGGCAACCTGTTCAGTTCTTTCATCGAACATCTTGGTCGCGCAGTATACACGGGAATCTATGAACCAGGCCACCCGACGGCAGACAGCCAGGGATTCAGGGGAGATGTCATCAATCTTGTAAAGGACCTTAATGTGGCCCTCGTTCGCTATCCTGGCGGAAACTTTTTGAGCGGCTACAACTGGAAGGACGGAATCGGACCAAAGGACAAAAGGCCTGTCCGCCTTGACCGCGCATGGCACACAATAGAACCAAATGAAGTTGGCATTGACGAATTTGTTGACTGGGCAAAAAAATCGGGAACAGAAGTTCTTGCCGCCGTAAACATGGGGACAGGAACACCACAGGATGCAGGCGACATGGTTGAATACTGCAACTACCCGAGCGGAACCTACTGGTCCGACCTTCGCATTGCAAACGGACACAAGGATCCCCACAACATCAAGTACTGGTGCGTTGGAAACGAAATGGACGGCTCTTGGCAGATCTGCCACCTTGATGCAGTTGACTACGGAAAAAAAGCCCTTGAAGCAATGAAGATCATGAAGTGGACTGACAACTCGATTAAAACAGTTGTCTGCGGAAGTGCTTCAAGCGGAATGCCAACCTACCCTGAATGGGACAGAATCGTTCTTGAACATACATATGATTTTGCCGACTACATTTCAATCCACAGGTATTTTGAAAACTTTGGCAACGACGACGACTTTCTTGCAAGTTTCAAAGATATGGACGATTTCATCAAGACTTCCATTGCAACCTGCGACTACGTAAAAGCCTACAAGCGTTCCAGCAAAAACATGATGCTTTCCTTTGACGAATGGAACATCTGGTACCAGCAGAATCAGAAGGAACACCCATGGGAAAAGGCCCCTAGAATTCTTGAAGACCATTACAGCCTTCTTGATGCCCTTGCCTTTGGTGGAATGGCCATAACGTTGCTCAACCATGCAGACCGCGTAAAAGTTGCATGCCTTGCACAGCTTGTAAACGTAATCGCCCCAATTTTTACAGAACCTGGAAAAGGCGCATACAGGCAGTCAATCTACTGGCCTTTCCGCGACATCAGTGTTTACGGCCGTGGAATCTCATTGCAGCCCGTTGTCCAGACTGAAAACAAAATCACAGATAAGTACGGCGAAGTTCCGGCTGTAATTTTTGCAGGCACATACAACGAAGAGACAAAGGAAATTTCAGTATTTGCACTGAACACAATCAAAACCCAAGTTTCCGAAACACAGATCGACTTGCGTTCCTTTGAAAACACAAAGATGACTTTCAGAACTGAACTTTGCGGGGATGATCTATCGCTTACAAATTCCCTCGAAAATCCGGATGCAGTTTCTCCAAAACAGGTTGAACTTTCACAATCGGACGACGGAATTTACACAGTGAACTTGAAGCCTGCAAGCTGGAACGTTATCAGATTTTCTG
>JAEDDW010000197.1 GCA_016293645.1 Treponema sp.
GCTCAGCAATCCTGCGCATGTGTAAGGATCCCTGAGCCTGTCGAAGGGTCCTCCTTAAACAACCGATACTGTCAGCTTTCCAACTATTTCTTGAGGAGAGCTGCAAAAGGATTGTATGTTTCTCCATCGTCGTCGTCCCTGTGGGATGACATGTATTCAGCTGCGTTGTCCTGTTCCTCGTTTGAAACAACTGTGCTGAGGGAAATGCGCTTTTCCTCCAAATCGATTTTTTCAACAATGACCGGGAGGACATCACCAGGATTGAAAACCTTCTTCAGGTTTGTATTGCGTTCAACATTGAGCTTTGAAATGTGGACAAGACCATCTACTCCGTCCGCAAGATTCACGAACACACCAAAGTCTGCGACACGGCTGATCTTTCCTTCAACCTTGTCACCAACACTGAACTTTTCTGCAACTGAATCCCAAGGATCTGCCTCAAGTTCCTTTGTTGAAAGGGAAACTCTTTCGTGCTTCCAGTCTGCCTTGATGATCTTTGCGGTAATTTCCTGACCAACTTCGAGAACATCTGCAACGCTGCTTACACGTGTGCGGCTGATTTCAGAAACAGGAAGAAGAGCCTGGAATCCGTTGAGATCAATGAATGCACCGTAAGATTCGATCGACTTTACAGTTCCTTTCACTGTCATTCCTACAGTGTATTTTTCAGCAAGGGAAGCAAGTTCAGCATTTGCCTGTTCCTCAAGAAGAACGCGGTTTGAAACCACGATGTTCTTTCCTTCGTTCTTGAACTCCGTGATCTTGAATGAAAGGTGCTGACCCACATATTCTGAAGGTTCCTTGCGCTGACGGTAACCCATCTGGCTGTAAGGACAGAATGCACGTGTTGTTCCGAGCATGACCTCAAATCCGCCCTTGATTTCGCCCTTTACTGTTCCTTCAACCGGAATGCTGTTCTTATATGCATTCTCAAATACTGAATTGTCACCCTTTGCTGAACTTCCGGCGATCTTTGTAGTAAAGTGGAGTTCTTCATGCTTTCCACCAACGAAGTAAACCTTTATCCTGTCGCCTTCCTTGACTGTCATGTTTCCGTCTGCATCCTTGAAATCTGCAACATCAACAAAACCTTCGCTCTTCAAGCCCAAATCGATGAACACTGTGTCACCGCTGATTGCAACAACTGTAGTCTCTACAAGCTGTCCTGGTTCATATAATCTTTTCATTATTATTTCCTTTGGTACGATTTTAATGAATTGTGGTTATAATATAGTAAGAAAATGATTTTTTGTCATTATGGGAGCATTTCAAAACAGGAATACCCACTAGTCACCATAGACTTCAAGTTTATGCCTTGTCCCTATCTGATGGAGAGCCTGTGCAAGAGGTACATCCGGATTTTTTTCACGGAACTCCTTCAGGTCCACGCTGAATCTGCCCATGGAAAAATGATTGAAAAGATAGACCTTTTCCCACACGGAACTCGTTCCATAGGCCTTCCTGAGCTGGTCCTTGTATCCTGGAAAGACACCGCCCTTTTTCAGCTCGCTGTGGCCCACAAGCCAGAGCTGGGCATCCATTCCAAGCCCCATGTGAAGTTTTGCCGTAATCCGGGCACATATGATCTGGCTTGAATCTATCAGCTCCCTGATCTCAGGTCCTCCAAGTCTTGCAAGATCCTTCAATTGCTTTGTCTTTGCCGTGTGGACCGGGGTCTTGTTCATGATGATGGTTTTCTTTCTGAAATCCATGGCAAGCTCAGGATTCTTCCGGAAAAAGTTTTCTGCCACCATTCCGCTTTTGCCGACAAAATAGCGGTTGTTTTTTGAAAGCTGCTCGTCCTTGCCGGGGTTGTCTCCAATAACTATCAGATTGATTTCATCATCTTCTGTAACATCATCGTAGGCTCTGTTGAACACAATGGAAGTTTCAACATTGTAATCTGTACCCGCAAGCTCCTGCTGTAATGGTAACAGTCTTGATGTCAGCTGGCCCCATTCTTCACAAAGAGATCTGTACTCATCGCGAAACTGTGTAAATGCCTTCCACTGTCCTTCTGTCATGTATTCTGCCTCCATAATTATAAAAAAAAATGGGTACAGAATCTGTACCCATAAATTCCACATTTCATTGGACGAAAGTTACAGAATTTGCCTTGCTGCGGTTGAATCAGGGTACCTGAGCCCCGTCGAAGGGCCGGTACCATCATAGCCAGCAACTGTGGTCATTTCGACTTCGCTCAATGACCCTAGCTTCCGCCCTCAAGTCACTACC
>JAEDDW010000198.1 GCA_016293645.1 Treponema sp.
ACCTTGACGATTTCCTTGCCTTCGGTAAATTTCTTGTAGCCTTCTGTTTCAACTGCGCGGGCCTTGAGGGTTTCGTCGTCTGCATCAGAAGCTGCCTCAAACTTGTCGCGGAGCTTTCCGTTGATCATGACAACGATTTCCTTTGTGTCTTCCTTGCAGTATTCTTCGCTGAAGGTTGGCCATGCTTCGTAGGCATTTGTCTTTGTGTGGCCAAGCTTTTCCCAGAGTTCTTCACCAAGGTGAGGAGCGTAAGGGCTGAGCATGAGGACGAATCCTTCCCACATGGCCTTAGGCATCTTTTCAACCTTTGAAGCTTCGTTGATGAAGATCATCATCTGGCTGATTGCAACGTTGAAGTCAAGGTTTGCTGTATCCTTTGTTACCTTTGCAACTGTCTTTGCATAAGTCTTGCGGAGTTCAACGAGAGCCTTGTCTTCGATCTTTGCAGTGATGTCAATGTCTGCCATTGGTTTTTCGCTTACCTGCCATACTTTGTCAAGGAAGCGGTTGATACCAACGAGTCCCTGTGTGTTCCATGGCTTTGAAACAGTAAGCGGTCCCATGAACATTTCGTACATGCGTACGCTGTCTGCACCGTACTGATCGATCATTTCGTCAGGGTTAACAACATTCTTCAAAGACTTTGACATCTTTGCGATGATCTGTTCAACTTCTTCGCCTGTTGCCTTTTCAATGTACTTGCCGTCCTTTTCTTCAACTTCATCAGTTGGAACAAGAGTCTTGTTCTTGCGCTGGAAAGCAAATGAAGTGATGAGTCCCTGGTTGATGAGGCGCTGGAACGGTTCCTTTGTAGAAACTACGCCGCAGTCATAAAGAACCTTGTGCCAGAATCTTGCATAGAGGAGGTGGAGAACTGCGTGCTCGGCACCACCAACGTAAAGGTCAACAGGCATCCAGTAGTTTTCAGCTTCCTTTGAACAGAAAGCATTGTTGTTTTTAGGATCAAGGTAGCGCAGGTAATACCAGCAGCTTCCTCCCCACTGAGGCATTGTGTTAGTTTCGCGCTTTGCATCTTTTCCGCACTTAGGGCACTTGCAGTTGACCCAGGAATCGATGGCAGCAAGAGGAGATTCACCTGTACCTGTAGGCTGATAAGACTTAACATCCGGGAGCTTAACAGGAAGTTCGCTTTCAGGAACTGCAACAGTACCGCAGCAAGGGCAGTGCACCAAAGGAATTGGTTCACCCCAGTAGCGCTGGCGGCTGAAAATCCAGTCGCGGAGCTTGTAGTTTACTGTAGCCTTACCGATTTTCTTTTCTTCAAGGAATTCAATCATCTTTGCGATGGCATCCTTTTTGTTGAGGCCGTCTAAGAATCCTGAATTAACGTGGATTCCGTCCTGAGTCCAAGCCTGTGTCTGAACATCAACTTCGCTCTTGAGAACTTCAATGATTGGAAGATTGAACTTCTTTGCAAATTCCCAGTCGCGGTCATCGTGGGCAGGGACAGCCATGATTGCACCGGTTCCGTAAGAAATGAGAACATAGTCTGCAATCCAGATTGGAATCTTCTTTCCATTAACAGGGTTGATTGCATAGCTTCCTGAGAAAACGCCGGTCTTGTCCTTTGCAAGGTCTGTACGCTGAAGGTCAGATTTCTTTGCGGCTTCTTCAATGTATTTTTCAACTGCATCCTTCTGTTCAGCTGTCGTGATTTTCTTTACTGCAGGATGCTCTGGAGCAACAACCATGTAAGTTGCACCAAAGAGAGTGTCACAGCGGGTTGTATAAACAGTAAGCTTTTCCTTAAGGTCCCCTGAGCCTGTCGAAGGGAGATCGATTTCAAAATCAACTTCAGCACCGAATGACTTACCGATCCAGTTGCGCTGCATAGCCTTAACGCTGTCCGGCCAGTCAAGGGTATCAAGGTCTTCAAGAAGGCGTTCTGCATATTCTGTGATTTTCAAGATCCACTGGCGGATTGTCTTGTGTGTAACAACTGCACCACAGCGTTCGCATTTTCCTTCCTTAACTTCTTCGTTGGCAAGACCTGTAAGACATGAAGGACACCAGTTGATTGGAGTTTCTGCTTCGTATGCAAGTCCCTTTTCGTAGAGCTTGAGGAAAATCCACTGAGTCCACTTGTAGTAATCTGGTTCACATGTAGAAACGCAGCGGTCCCAGTCATAGGAAAAACCGAGGGCCTTGATCTGGCGTGTAAAGTTTTCGATGTTTGCGTTAGTTGTGATTGAAGGATGTGTACCAGTCTT
>JAEDDW010000199.1 GCA_016293645.1 Treponema sp.
CTGCATGTGATTTCCCCATGTTCCGTCTGTAGACAAAGGACCTGTTCCGTCAATTATCGCTAGGGCTGCATCAATGTCAATTTTTGCAACACATTCCCTAATCAACATTCCCTAATCATAACCTTTAACTAAATTGATTTTTCTGTACATTCCCGGTGTCATTCCAAAATGCTTTTTAAAACAACGGCAGAAATATGCATCAGATTCAAATCCGGTTTCCATGGCAATAAAATCAATTTTATTCTCTGTAGATTTTAACAGCTCCGCAGCTTTTTTCAACCTGACTGAAACAAGATAATTCACCGGAGTATCATTCAAATATCTTGTAAAAATGTTTAGGGCTGTACTTTTACTGACATTAACCGAATTTGAAATATCTTCCAGTGATATTGCTTCTGCATAATTTTGATGAATATACTGCATCATCATCTGCAGCTGTGCTTGTCCCCTTATTTTATTTTCCGATTCACAAACCTGATTCGAAAAATCAATATTTCTATAAATCTGCCCCCATAATTCTATAAGCGCTTGTTTTGTTTTCAGTTCCTTCAGATCATCTTGTTTTTGTACTTGAATAATGTTTTCTATCAGTTCAATTATTTTTTTATGACTATGATTCGAGGAAGAAAATTTCACACATTTTGTGGAAGCCTGTAAAATCGGCAGAATAAATTTTTTATAAATAAGGCTGTCTTCCGAAGAAATAAAACCCGGTGCAAACAGAAAATTTGGAACTATGGCGTTTTGATTTGATGAGAATTTATGAATGACTTTTGTATTTATGAAAATCGCCTCTCCTTCATTCAGGACAAAATTCTCTGTTCCCGCAAAGCAATCTACAGTGCCCTTTTTTACCAGCATTATTTCCAGTTCAGAATGCCAGTGCCAGTCTATCAGACGGAAGTCAAACATATCCATTGATTCGTCGTAAAATTCAAAAGCATAATCCGGGGTTCCATGAGAAATGGTTTCCCGTAAAGTTTCATCTGTCTGAACTTTAGAAAAGCCTGTTGCGGTGTTCTTAATTATGGCTTTTTTCAAAATATACCTCAAAAATCAAACTGAATTACGATATAGTGCAATAAAATAGTGATTTAATTCAAGTTTTAATTATAAAACTATTATATATTACAATTATGAATACAACAACTAAACCAAATTACAAGAAAACTTTACGTGCCTGCTATTTAGGCTTTATAACTCAGGCAATTGCGGCTAATTTTGCTCCTTTGCTGTTTCTTAAACTTCACAACGATTATCAGATTCCACTTGGACTTATTGCCCTTATTCCAACTGCCTTCTTTTTTACACAGCTTGTTGTAGATATTTTCTGTGCCAAGTTCGTGGACCGCATTGGCTACCGTGTAAGCATTGTTGCTTCCGAAGCTTTTTCTGCAGTGGGATTAATTGCCCTGGCTTTCCTTCCAGAAATTTTACCATCTGCATACGCCGGAATTATGATCAGCGTTGTCCTTTATGCAATTGGAAGCGGTCTGATTGAAGTACTTTGTTCTCCAATTGTAGAAGCCTGCCCTTTTGAAAACAAGGAAGCAACCATGAGTCTCCTTCACAGTTTCTACTGCTGGGGCTGGCTTGGCGTAACCTTAATTTCAACTCTGCTTTTTACAACTTTGGGAATTGATAACTGGAAATACATTGCCTGCTTCTGGGCCATTGTTCCTTTGTATAACATTTACAATTTTGCCACCTGTCCTATTGAAAAGATTGTTGAAGACGGAAAAGGCATGACAATTCTCCAGCTTTTTAAATCCCCACTTTTCTGGGTGGCAGTTGTGCTGATGGTTTGTTCAGGGGCATCTGAACTTTCTATGGCACAATGGGCATCGGCTTTTGTTGAATCTGGACTTGGATTTAGTAAAACTGTCTGCGATCTGGCAGGTCCTTGTCTGTTTGCAGTTACAATGGGAATTTGCCGCGTGTTCTATGGAAAGTTTGGCGAAAAAGTTGATTTAATGAAGTTCATGATTGGCTCTGGTGTGCTTTGTCTTGTCTGCTATATAATGGCATCCCTTTCACATAATCCCATTGCTGCTTTGCTTGGATGTATTATGTGCGGATTTTCTGTCGGAATCATGTGGCCTGGAACTTTGAGCATTTCTTCAAAAAAGATTCCAACAGGCGGAACTGCAATGTTCGCTCTTTTAGCAATGGCAGGAGACTTAGGCGGTTCAATCGGACCAAGTACAGTAGGAATGATTTCTCAGAAAG
>JAEDDW010000200.1 GCA_016293645.1 Treponema sp.
CTTCTTACATAGTGGATCCTTATTTCTTTAGCTATTTATTTTTTAGTCAATTGCCTTAGCAACTGCACTGTTTACAGCATCTTTTTCGTCTTCGATCAAGTTAACCTTGCCTTCGATGACCTTAATGTCCATCTTAATTTCACGACTAAGAAGTGGAACATTTACCTTAGGTTCAAAGAATTCCTTGAATTCCTTAAGTCTTTCAGGAGTATGGAAGACACCGGTAGTAACTGTGATAAATGTAGCGAATTCCATGTCGCCACCAACAGTCTTATCAAGCCAGTCCCAATCTTCTCTGATCCAGTCCCAAGCAGCTTGTTGACCATGGTGGTTTGCAAGAAGTCCACGGTACCAACCACGAAGGTCTTGTGGCTTAATGACGTCAGCATCTTCAAACTTGTCAACGATTGAGTTAACTTCAGCCTTGTCAATGGTGCTGGTTACAGCTGCACGTAAGTCAGCCTTGTATGAAGCATCTGCAGTTCTTTGGTATTCCTTGATCAACTTAGCAACTAAGTCGTGGCTACCAAAGTTCTTTACTTCGTTAATCAAAACGTATGGACGAACGTCTGCGTTCATTGCTTCCAAGTTATCTCCGTTTTCAGCAAAGATTTGGTGAGCAGCCTTGATTGAGTCTGCGTTATCTGCGTAAAGACTTGCGCTTAATTCGTATGGACGAATTTGAATATCTTCATCGCTTTCGCCAGCCTTAACCTTCCAGCCTAAGCGAGCAACTTGATCCTTAGATAAGAGATCGTAAAGCTTCTTCAAGTTCTTTTCTGCGGCAGAATCTGGTTCAACGAATTGACGCAATTTAGCAGCAGTAGTGTACAATGCGTTGATTACCAAGCTTGACTTAGAATCTGCGAACTTAGTAAGAAGTGGCACGATTGAAGCGTATGAAATTTGCTTACCTTCTGCCAAAAGTCTAAGGTCTTGCAATAATTGCAACTTATCAATTGGTTCAAGTTCGTCAACCTCTGACAATATATCATCAAGCAAAGTCTTGTCGTACTTAACGATGAAGTGTGAGTTGTTGCCAATGTTAAGTCTAAGTGGGTGACCTGCTTCTTCACGGATAACCTTGTAGTTACCTAAGTCTAATTCTTTTTCAGACATAATCTTAGGAGCGTCGAAGTTTGCGTTCAATGGAATTTGCCATTGTCTACCCTTGTCTTCACCTTCGCCAACGAAGAATTGCTTTTGAGTAAGCTTCAAGTGACCATCTTCATCGATAAATGCGTTAACTACAGGGTAACCTGGTTGCTTAAGCCATGAGTGCATAATCTTACCGATATCAAGATCAGTAGCAGTTGAAAGTGCATCCCAAAGATCGTCACCAGTGGCATTGCCAAACTTGTGGTGATCGAAGTAGTACTTAAGGCCCTTTCTCAAAGCATCGTCGCCAAGAAGTGAACGAACCATGACTAACATTCTTGAACCCTTAGCGTAAACGATGGCACCGTCAAAGACAGAGTCAATATCAGCTGGGTCGTTAATTTCCATTTGAATTGGTTGAACACCGTCTGTAGCATCACGTGATAATGCGGCAGCAGCTTCACTAGTTTGGAACATTTCCCAGATGTGCCAGTCAGGTTCCAAAGCGTCAACTGACAAGTATTCCATCATGTTAGCGAAACTTTCGTTAAGCCATAAGTTGTCCCACCACTTCATGGTTACCAAGTCACCGAACCATTGGTGAGCCAATTCGTGAGTAATAACAGTGGCAACAAGCTTCTTCATTTCAAGACTAGTGTTGTCTGGGTCAAGCAATAAGTAAGCTTCACGGTAAGTTACAAGACCCCAGTTTTCCATGGCACCAGCACTGAAGTCTGGCAAAGCAAGTTGCAATGATTGTGGAAGTGGGTACTTAGTTTGGTAGAAGTCTTCGTAAAATTCAATTGCACGTTTAGCAATATCCAAAGCAAAGTCTAATTCCTTAGGCTTGTGAGCCCTAGTTGCGTAAACCCCAATCAAAACGCCATCCTTAGTGTGAGTGGTCTTTGATTGTAAGTCACCAAAGGCAAATGCGACAAGGTAGCTTGACATACGAACAGTCTCTTCAAAGTGGTGGTAGCCATCTTGGTCAACTTCAACTTCTGGCATGTTGGCAAGTGCAACTTCGCCGTCTTCTTCATCCCACTTAAGGGCAAGGGTGAAGGTAGCCTTAGCTTCTGGTTCGTCAACACATGGGAATGCTTGACGCGCAAAAGT
>JAEDDW010000061.1 GCA_016293645.1 Treponema sp.
CCTGGTAGTGGCGACTACGCTCAGCCATCCTGACAGTGTCAGCTAGCCTGGTAGTGGCGACTACGCTCAGCAGTACATTTTAAGGACGCCGCCCTCCTCTGTGACTTTTATGTGGCTGCCTTCTCCAAATTTTCCTTCCAGAAGCTGCTTTGAAAGTGGATTTTCCACCCAGGTCTGGACAGCACGTTTTACAGGACGGGCACCAAAGCCAGGGTCATAACCTTTTTCTGCGATGAAGGACAAGGCACTATCGTCAAATTCTATCGTCATGCGGCGGTCTTCAAGTCGCTTTGCCACGCGGTCAAGCTGAAGTGCCGCGATCTTTTCAACATGCTCCTTTCCAAGACGGCTGAACATGACGGTCTCATCGATCCTGTTGAGGAATTCTGGACGGAAATGCGACTTGAGCAGGGCATCAAGTTTTTCCCCAAGCTGCTTTTCCTGCCCCGGAACCGATTCAAGGATAAGATCACTGCCAAGATTGCTTGTCATGATGATGATGGTGTTCTTAAAGTCAACGACCCTTCCCTGTCCATCAGTCAAACGGCCGTCATCAAGGACCTGGAGCAACACATTGAAAACATCCGGATGGGCCTTCTCCACCTCGTCAAGAAGGATTACGGAATAGGGTCTTCTACGCACAGCCTCGGTAAGCTGTCCGCCTTCATCGTATCCCACATATCCAGGAGGAGCTCCAATGAGTCTTGTGACACTGAATTTTTCCATGTACTCGCTCATGTCTATACGGGTAAGGGACTTCTCATCGTTGAAAAGAAAGTCTGCCAGAGTCTTTGCCAGTTCCGTCTTGCCCACGCCTGTAGGTCCTATGAAAAGGAAACTGCCAAGAGGCCTGTTTGGATCGCTGAGTCCAGCCCTGTTGCGCCTTATCGCATCTGAAACAACCGACACTGCCATATCCTGACCGACAACACGCTTATGCATGACTTCCTCAAGGGCAAGATATTTCTGTTTCTCACCGGTCATCATCTTGCTTACAGGAATTCCAGTCCATGTGCTTACTACACGTGCAATATCCTCTTCCGTAACTTCCTTTTTAAGCAGGGATTCCCTTTCTACGGAACTCTCCTTGCCGTCCATGTTTTCCCCGGACTTTGCCATTTCTCCAGCAACCTTCTTTTCAAGTTCCGGAATGACGGAATACTTGAGCTCGGCCGCTTTCTCCAGATTCCCTTCGCGAGTGTATTTCTCAAGGTCAAACCTGGCCTTCTCAAGATCTTCCTTCACCTTGCGGCTGCCTTCAATGATGTTCTTCTCATTCTGCCACTGCAGTTTCATGGCATCACGCTGGTTCTGTACTTCAGCAAGTTCCTTCTCAAGTTTTTCAAGGCGCTCTATGCTGGCTTCGTCATCCTCCTTTTTCAGAGACTGACGTTCAATCTCAAGCTGCATTATGCGGCGTTCAAGTTTGTCCAGTTCAACAGGCTGGCTTTCAATTTCCATCTTAAGGCGGCTAGCGGCTTCATCAACAAGATCAATAGCCTTGTCAGGCAGAAAACGGCTCGTGATGTACCGATTGCTTAAAATGGCGGCACTGACAAGGGCTTCGTCGTTTATCTTTACGCCGTGGTGAATCTCATACTTGTCACGGAGTCCACGCAGAATGGCAATGGTGTCCTCGACAGTAGGCTCGGCGCAGAAAACCTGCTGGAACCTTCGTTCAAGGGCGGCATCCTTTTCTATATATTTGCGGTATTCGTCAAGGGTTGTGGCTCCGATTACGTGCATGTCGCCGCGGGCAAGAGCAGGCTTAAGGAGGTTTCCCGCATCCATGCTTCCTTCCGAAGCACCTGCGCCGACAATCGTGTGGAGCTCGTCGATGAACAGGATTATCTGGCCATCGCTCTTTGAAACTTCAGTTATCACAGCCTTAAGCCTTTCTTCAAATTCACCACGGAATTTTGCACCGGCAACAAGGGATCCCATGTCCAGGGAAAGAAGCCTTTTATCTCTCAAGCTTTCCGGAACATCACCACCGGCAATACGGCGTGCAAGACCTTCTACAATCGCGGTCTTTCCAACACCAGGTTCCCCGATGAGGACAGGATTGTTCTTCGTACGTCGGCTGATGACCTGCATGACACGACGAATTTCCTCGTCACGGCCAATGACAGGATCGATTTTATCCATGCGTGCACGTGCAGTAAGATCAATGCAATATTTTTCAAGGGAACGCATCTTGCTTTCAGGATCCTGGCTGTCAACGCTCTGGTTGCCTCGGACTTTCTTCAAGGCTTCAAGAAGAGCATTCCTTGTGCATCCAACGCGGCGGAGAGTTTCACCGACCCGGTCATCTGACTGTGCCATGGCAAGGAGAATGTGTTCAACAGAAAGGAACTGATCCTTGAGAGACGACATTTCATTTTCCGCCTTTGCAAGGACTTTCTGGGCTGAAGGAGACAAGGCCATCTGGGTATTTCCGCGCACCACCGGATACTGGGAAAGAAGGCTGTCGATTTGAGAAATCAGTTTTTCAGACGGGATACCAACGCATTCGACAAGAGGAGGAACAAGGCCATCCTTCTGTTCAAGAAGAGCCTTAAGGATGTGTTCATTGCCTATTTCGCTGTGGTCTTTCTGACGTGCTATCGAGTTTGATTCCTGCAGTGCTTCCTGCAGTTTTATTGTCATTTTTTCATAGTTCATTTGCTTACCCTCTTGAAGATAAGATAAGCAAATTCAATCAAAAAGACAAATTTTTATTCTTCAGATTTTTCAAGGTTGCCATATTCACAGACACATTTTGAAACTTCTGCCTGCTCAACAAGCTCCAGGGATTTCTTGACGACCTTGTACAGCTTGAACTTGCCTACGCCTGTTCCGCTTGAAAGAATGCGCATCACCTTTCTTTCTCCCATTGGACTTTCATAATCCCTCAGGAAAAGATCTTTTGTGCGGCAGTAGACATCAATGTCGATCACGTACTTCTTGTTGCTTACACTGCACGACCAGTGAAGTTTTGCACCCATGTCATCATCAGTGATTTCCTGGCAGTCATAGATCACATTGTACTTCTTTCCCTTTTCCGCATGGAATTCGATTATGTTGCCTTCAAGTGAAATGAGGACCGTAAGAGTTCCGTTGTATTCCCCCTGAACGGCAAAGGCAGAGCCATCAAGAAGTTTTCCTGAAATCTGACTTGTAAGGAATGAAGAACCGAGATGGAAGAAAGGCGACGTAAAATCCCTTCCCCAGTTTTTGTCATAATATCCAAAGGATCTTTTTGCGGTAACGTTGAATTCCTCGCCGTTGTAGATGATGGTTCCGCTGAATTCTGTTTTCACACCCGGAACAACCCAGTTGAGTTCCTTGCTGAGGAATCCCCTTTCAAAACCGATGGCACGGTTGTATGTAAGATTCCAGGACATGGAACCTGAATTGCCAAGATACTCGGGATGCTCAAGAAGTTCCGTCTCTGAAACGCTTACGGAACCCGATGTCGAACATTCACCGATCACACACTGCTTATCTTTGTCCTGATTTGTATTCACGGAAACTATAAAATCTTCACTTTTAAAATCCACCGACTCTGAGGAAAAATAATTGTTGTACTGGCGGCATACAGTAGAAAGAGAACCTGCACGGACCATGACGAAAGACGGAACTACAAGAATCTGGGAAGTAAAATTTTTTGCGGCGTCTGTACCGGCAAGAGCAAACTGAATGTCTGCCGCCATGTTGCTGTCATAACGGTTCTTGAAACCAAGGACGGGAGCATTAGGAGAAATGGCCGGATTCACGCAATAATATTCAATGAAAAAAGTCTTCTCTTCACCGGTGACGCTGCTGACACCATTTGTGACAAAACGCCATCGGTCAAAACCGCATTTCTTCTGAGCACCCTTTAGCTTTAATCTTTCGTTCTGAAGAATTTTCTTTGACAACATGTCTTTCCCACCGAAATTATTTTTTCTCAGTTAAATTTTCGGCAGAAAAAAAACATTATTTAAACATTTTATTCAGAGAGTTCTTGAATTCAGAATTGTCAATGGGAAAATGTTCATCAAGGTATTCAAAGCAGTTCTGTGCACCACGCTGAACATGCTCGTACCAGATGGAATAGAGTTCCGGCTCAAAATTAGGACCTGGGAAAGGAGCACCCTGAACATCCGAAACCAGCTGCCTCATAAGCTTTGTCAATTCTTCAATATTTTCCTTTGTCATAAAAATCCCCGATATATGGCTTATTCAACGGAAATCAATGGACAGTTCCATCCGTCAAATTAAGATTCTTTCAATTTTCTTAATTATACCTTTAATTTGATTATTTTTCCACATTTTTCTTTCATTTTGGCCGGAATAAGGGATCTGCCGCAGAAAACCACGGTTTTACCCTTCTTTACTGCCCCGGAATATCTTTTTGCGGATCTTTTCATTCCATTTACACCGGTCTTCAAAAGCATGGACGTCACCTTGTTGCAGATTTTTCCGGATCCTCCATAAAGAGTCCTCATTATTCCGCAGCCTCCCCTGGTCTGAGGAGTCATCGGCTCAATGTCATCGGCATAGACACCGCAGACAGAATGTTCAGTTTCCTCCGCAGTGAATTCTCTGGACTCAAGATTCCTGAGCATGTCTTCGAAAACTCCAAGTGACTCAAAAGGCTTTGGATCCCTGTAGGTCACAAAACGGGTAAGGTTCATGTCACCGTTTACATTCATGAAGACACCGTAGGCACCACCGGCCATCCTGATTTTTTTCCATAGATCTGATTTTTCAAGGGCATGGGCAAGGACAGTATCCTCCACATAGGCTTTTGTTCCGTATGGAGAACTTTCCACGGCACAGCTTGCAAAACCGATGTCACCCGGAATTACAAAAACTTCATCTGCCACAGGATTTTTCACGTTGGAAGATGTTCCTTCAAGTTCCGTAAGGGCAACAAACTCCTTAAGACTTGACTTTCTTTTTTTCTTTGGACCGCAAAGCCCAAGGTCGGCGACAAGTCTTTCACTTGCCTTTCTTGCAGCGACAAGTCCATTTCTGTCAGCAGTCACATTGATGACGGCACCGCTGCTCCTGATTTTCCCGTACATAGACAGAAGCTTTTTCTGGATGTCGGAACACTTCATTTTTCTGAGCCTGCCGAATGTTTCAAGGCATGTGATTCCATCCATGATTTCGTTGACCGCACAGAAACGGCTTACAGTCCTCATGGAACGCAATGACGCATAGTAGTGTGCATGGGGAACGACATTTGTCGAAAGCCCTGAATAGGCTCCGCAGATGATGGTCTTGAGCCTTCTGGAATCTGAAAAATCAACACCGCTGAGACAGTCCCCAAGAAGCGCAAATACCTCGTCCGTTTTTTCCTCAAGGAATTTTATCCTTATTCCAAGCCATTCACGTCCAACAGTGAGCGGATTTTCTTCCATATATTTTTTATTGCTGTCGGACACGCTGGCCCTTCTGATTATGGCATTGAAACATCCGGTGATCTTGTCGGCAAGTGCGGAAGTCTTTTCCCAGCTGAGACCTGCCCAACCCATTTCTGTAAGCGTTTCCTCAAGCAGAGGAAGGTACAGATAATCTTCTGGATCGAGGACATCCACAGGAAATGAAATGGTAGCATAGATGACGCCGTTGCATGGTTCCTCGCAGGTGAAGAACGGAACTGAACCGACAGTGGATTTTTTTACTTTGATTCCGTCATCGACAACCTCAAGGTCCTTTACCCTGACAGAAGGTATCACGGAAGATTCATTTTCATCGGCCTGGAATTTCTGCATCTTCAGCAGAGTTTCCTGAATCTTTTCACGGCCTAGTTTTTTCTCCAGCTGTTTTGCAAGAGCCGCTTCCTTTTTTGTTCTGGCGGCAGTGTATTCCGCAGACGGAACTATCGCACACAGGGAATACTCGTCATTGTCCAGAAAATATTTCCTGATCAGCTTCTGAAGATACTTTGCATCACTTGAAAGTTCAGCCTTGAATTCATCGGTGCGTTTTTTCAGATCGATGAATTTCCATGGTTCCATTCCGTAGGTCCATCCTCTAAGAACCTGACGAAGAATCGCAATGGAATAAGGTCCACCGCTTGGACTCCTTTTCACTTCAAGGTTCCGGATCTCAAAATCCATGAGGGCACGGTCAATGTCATCCTTTTCAAACCCCTTTTCAGCAAGGGATTCAAGTACGTCAAAAACAGTCTTCCTGAATTCATCGCCGAGATTTTCTTTCATCTCCGACAATGCGAAGGTAAAGAGATTGTAGTACGAAACCACCATCGGTCCGGACAAAGGGGACACTGCACATTTTGGGAACTTTTTAAGAAGAGCTTTTCTTACAGGAGCACTGTCGCTTCCAAAGAGAAGATCTGAAAGCATGAGGATCTCCGTGCTGTTGACTTTACTGTCACAGATGTTTTTTCCAAGGCGCCATGTCAAAGTAAGTGTACAGCTGTCCCTGGTTTTTCCGTCGTCTTCAGCAGGTGCGATTCCCCTGAAAGTTTTTCTTGACTTTCCAAGCTTCACATCTTTTATGACGGTCTTTCTTCCGTATGAAGACACCTTCTTGATCACATTTTCATTCAGAAAGTCCAGCTGCTCTTCCGTCGGAATGTTTCCATAAAGAAAAACAAGACAGTTGCTGGTGCAGTAATATTTTTTATGGAAAGCCTTGAGCTTCTGTACTGTAAGGTCTGGAATCTCAAGGGGATCTCCGCCTGAATCAAGGTTATATACGGAACCGGGCACAAGAGCCTCGCCTATGACATCGCCTGCAACGCTGTTGAACGAGGAATAGTTTCCCTTCATCTCATTGAAGACGACGCCCTGAATTGACGGATTGCCTTTTTCATCGTGTTCAAGTCTCCAACATTCCTGAGAAAAAACTTCGCTCCTGAGAAGCGGAAAAAAAACGGCATCGGCATACACCGACATGATGTTGAAATAGTCAGCCTTTATGAGTGAACTTGAAGGAAACACAGTCCTGTCGCTTGCGGTAAACGCATTGAGATATGTATTGATGCTCTGCTTTGACAGCTGAAGGAAAGGATCCTTTGCGTTGTACTTTTCAGATCCGCAAAGAACACTGTGCTCAAGAACATGGGCGGCACCTGTACTGTCCTGGGATGGCGTACGGAAAGCAAAGGCAAAAAGATTTTCCCTGTCGTTGTTCAGAAGATGGAATACCTCAAGCCCTGATTTTTCATGCCTTAAAAAAATTCCTGTGGAATCATTTTCCTCAGAGGGAACCACATCGAGTACCCTGAATCCTTTATACAAATCATTTTTTTTCATACAAAAATTTCATCCTCATCACGCCCCTTCACCCTCAGGTCACCTTTTTCCCAGGCTCGTCTCAACACGGCATAGAACTGGGATGTAAGACGTTCACTGTCGGCTTTTGTGACGACACCAAGAACGGCTTCTTCCTCAAGAATGTCTGCCCTTCTGTTCTTTGAGACATTGGAAAGAATTTTCTCGCGGAACTCATCTGACTTCTTGAGAATGAGGATGGCAACGTCCCTGTTCTCCATGTCATGAAGATAATTCTGGATGTACCTGTCGTCGGAACCAACAACATCCTCTTCCGTGAAAAGACGTTTCCTGAGGTCGGCGCCAAGTTCAGGATCCTGCTGCGTAAGGACATCAAGAATTCCGTATTCCGCAGATGGATTCATCCGTTTCAGAATCTGTGCAAGAACTCCGCGTCCATCAAGATTTTCGGAATTCTCGGTATTCTGAGTCAAAAGTTTTTCATGGAGGCTGTGGTCGATTTCCTTCATTACCTCAGGAGAAACACTCTGCATTTTTGCAAGACGAAGGACGATGTTTTTCTTGTCCTCCACATCCATAAGGTTTATTACCTTTGCAGATTTTTTAGGTTCAATCTGGGAAAGGACGATTGCCTGAATTCCAACAGATTCACCTTCGATGAGAAGCTTGATTCTTTCCGCATCTGCATCAGCAAGATAGTCAAAAGGTTTTCCGTGCTGATACTGTACCGAGCGTGCGATGAGCTGTTCCGCCTTTACACTGCCATATGCTTTTGAAAGGATCGTTCTGGCTGTTTCAATTCCGCCTTCCTCACGGGCCTTTACAAGAAGCGAATCAAATTCATCGAGAATGGCTGCTTTTTCTTCCGGAGTGATTTTCTGTATTGTCGCGATTTCCGGAATAATCCGTTCCGTCTGCTCTTCCGTCAGATGAGGAAGAATTTTTGCGGCTTCATCAATTCCGACGATGACAAGAAATTTTGCAACGCGCCTGTAGATCGACTCGCTTTCATTTGAAGCACCGGGAACTTTTATAAGTCCACCAGAAGTAAGGTTCTTTACGGCTTCCTTAACGTCTTCTGAAGATGCAGATTTCTTGCGTCCAAACCAGGTTCCGGACTTAGCAGCTTTTTCAGCTTTCTTGAGATTCTCTTCCTCAAGGTTTTTGTTGTTTTCCTTTTCCAGCTTGTCAAGCTTGCGGTTGATGTTTTCAAAAACAGGTTTATGCACAAGGGGAACATGGCCAGGTTCCTGTGTTTTCCTTATTTCCTTTGAAACACTTTTTACACCTGCATTCATTTCCTTTTTATAGGCGTCGAATCCGTAATCACTCATGCTTCCATTATAGTCGAATAGCAAAAAAAAATAAAATGCTTAATTTCGTGTAATTTTTTGCGTTTTTGTTTATTATATAGTTGGAGGATTTAATAATAATGAAAAAAATCACAAAAAATGCAGCAATGATCCTTTGCACTGCCGCACTTTCATTTGGAATTTTCAACCTTTCATGCAAGGTGAACAGGGGTTCCGCAAATGTTGCTTTTGCTGAATCATCTCCAGCCGCAGTAATTCCGCAGGACAGCCTGGCAGTCACACAGTCCCTGCAGAACACATTCCGCTCAATAAGCTCAAATGTTTTGCCTGCTGTTGTTGAGGTAGACGTAATCGAAAAGAAAAAAATCCAGGTCTACAATCCATTCCAGGATTTCTTCAAAAACAATCCTTTTTTCAGCACTCCGGAAAACGATGAAGACGATAGCGAGAATTTCCGTGAGCAGGAACAGTCTTCGCTTGGTTCCGGCGTAATCGTCCGCAAGACTGGAAAAACATTCTATGTCCTCACAAACAACCACGTTGCCGGGAACGCATACAAGATCAAGATCAAGCTCAATGACGAAAGGGAATTCGACGGAAAACTTGTCGGTGCCGATCCTCGTATGGATGTAGCACTTGTTTCCTTTGAATCAGATGACAAGTCCATCACAGTCGCAAAGCTTGGAGACTCGGATTCAATGCATCAGGGTGACATCGTTCTTGCCCTCGGCAGCCCTCTCGGTTACTTTGCCTCTGTTACACAGGGTATCGTAAGCGCCACAGGCAGAAGCGGAGGACAGATCGGTTCCATTTCCGACTTCATCCAGACTGACGCAGCCATCAACCAGGGAAATTCCGGTGGACCTCTTGTAAACATTTACGGAGAAGTCATCGGCATCAACACATGGATCGCATCTTCTTCCGGCGGAAGCGTTGGCCTTGGATTCTCAATTCCCATCAACAACATCAAGGAATCCATCGACCAGTTCATTTCAGACGGAAAGATCACCTACGGCTGGGTCGGTGTAAGCCTCATGGAAATCACCGACGAATACAAGGAACAGCTTGGAATCGACAAGAAGCAGACAGGTGCCCTTGCAAGCCAGCTCTTCCTTGAAAGTCCTGCAATAAAAGGCGGAATGAAGCCAGGAGACTTCATAATCGAACTTAATGGCCATGCGGTAAAATCAGTTGATCAGCTGGTCCGAGAAATCGGATGCATTCCGGCTGGAAAAACTGCGGAAGTTGTAGTTCTCCGCGGCAAGGAAAAGAAAACAATCAAGATCAAGATTGACGAACGCGATGAAAAGCTTGTTTCAGACAACTCAAAGCTCTGGCCTGGATTCATTGCATCTCCGCTTACAGAAGAAAACCGCAAGAAGCTCAAGATTGAAAACGAAAAGGTAAAAGGTATCGTAGTAACGGGAGTGACAGAAAAGACTCCTGCCGCCGCCCTGAGACTCCAGAACGGAGACATCATCTGCGCAGTCAACGACAAGAAAGTTGAATCAGTTGAGGACTTCTACCGCGAACTTGACATTTCAAACAAAAAGGAAATCTGGTTTGACGTATACAACGAAGGCCATACAATAAGCACCGGACGATACAAATTTTAATCCATAGACAGAAAATCGGTTCCTGACGGGAGCCGATTTTTTTTATGACCTTATCAATCTTCATTTATCCAATTCAGAATTGTGAAAGCATAAAAGCAAAAAATCGGCGTAGTCAGGGTTCGTGACAAAATGCGACTTGTTCCCCATTGCAGATCTTCGGGCATGGCCCGAAGTTTTTATAGTTGCCCGGGAACTCCGGAGCAGGCTTGGCACGGTTCCTGACGGGAGCCGATTTTTTTTATGACCTTATCAATCTTCATTTATCCA
>JAEDDW010000201.1 GCA_016293645.1 Treponema sp.
TCTTTTTGCTGACATATAAAGTTTTGTCTTTTTTTCCTTCCCTGCTTCTGTCAAAGAGCGGCTGACTTTTAGTCAACCCCGTCGTTGCGACGGTGAAAAGAATATATATCTGATTTTAAATTATGTCAACCAAATTTTCGATTATTTTAAAGAAATTTCAAGAATTTTCTGGATTTTTATTGAATTTCATATTTTTAACAGGAATTTTCTTGAAATCGATTGAAATTGCTTGAAATTCGACATTTTAGCTGAGGGGTCTGTCCCCGCTATTTTGGGGAATTTTAAAGATGCGGACCCTTCGACTGCGCTCAGGGAGCCTGAGAGGACGATGCTCAGGGAGCCTTGGCGAAAGCGTTTGATTTAATAGGAAGGTGTGACCTTTTGTAACTTTCGCCACAAGAATTGCAGGGGGCAATTCTTGGATGCTTTAGATAGAAGTGGATGAGCAGGACTGCTGAGCGTAGTCGAAGCATTCTGCTGTTTTTTTGTTTGATGGCGGACCCTTCGACTTCGCTCAGGGAGCCTGAGAGGACGATGCTCAGGGAGCCTTGGCGAAAGCGTTTGATGTCCTAGAAGGATTCAGGCGGTTTAACTTTCGACACAAGAATTACTGGGGGCAATTCTTGGATCTTTAATTGGGATATGGAGACTTAGCGGCTGGAAGCTGCGCTGTTACTTCAGGGAGTATGAATATGTCAATCACCCAATTCTTTTGAAAGTTGCACAACCTCATCAAGAGGCATATCAAGTGTCTGTGCAATTTGACTTGGAGTCAACACATTAAAATGAAGCAAATTTCTTGCCGCCTCAAGTTTCTGCTGCTGTCGTCCCAATTCCAATCCTTCAGCGCGGCCTTCAACGCGGCCTTCAGCACGACCTTCCTCTAAGCCTCGTGCACGACCTTCTGACAATCCGATCTCACGAGCTTCTTCCTTTTCGCTTTCCAATATGTCGCTGAAATACATGTATTCTTCCTCCAGATCGGATTTCCGCTTTGCCAGCGAAACAGCATCGACCATATCCAACGCAAGAGCAGAGTCGGGCTTGAGACCGTAGATAAATTTCAGGACCTCACGTATTTCCGAGTCCTCTTCCTTTTCCCAAGCAGAACAATTGTAAAATACATTATGGATTTTGTCATCATAAGGAATTCCGTCGACCTCAAGAAACTTTGAAAGCCTGGTATACCGAGGAATCCCGGCTCCAAAAGGATCGTCCTTGCAGATGAACAGAATGTAAGTTTCCCTTATATCCTTAAATTTCGTGCGTCTTTTAGTCGTGGCAACATCGGAGGAAGAAAGATAGTACCGGGCTCTGAGGAGAATATCATCATAGTTTCCGGTCTGCATCTCGATGTTAAAAATCCTCCCGGAATCCTTTACATAGACGTCAAGGCGGATTCCGCGGGAGTCATAAAAATTCTCGAGGGGATTTTCCGTACGAAGATAATCGACATGTTCAACTTTGATTCCAAGAAGCGTCTCAAGGACACCCTTGCACAGATTTTCATCCTGCATGACCTTGCAAAAAATGAAATTGTCGGCAATCGTCAATTCACTCCATGGTTTTGAAAACTGGCCCACACTAACCTCCTGACAGCAGCTTGAAAACAACGACACGCACTTAACAACAGCAACAATGATGTTTCCGTAGGATTTTTTTTTAAGGCGGAACTTTTTATGCCCTTATAAATTTTATAATGAAGAAAAGAAAAATAAGTGCAGGTTTAAGGATTTTTTTACGACACAAACGGAATTATTATGACAAGGAAAGGAGATGTTGAGGAGAAAGGAAAACGCATATGGATTGCTTCGTCGCACGGCTCCTCGAAATGACTGGCGAAAGCGTTTGATTTAATAGGAGGGTGTGATCTTTTGTAACTTTCGCCACAAGAATTGCAGGGGCAATTCTTGGATGCTTTAATAGAAGTGGATGAGCAGGGCTGCTGAGCGTAGTCGAAGCATTCTGCTGTTTTTTTTTGTTTGATGGCGGACCCTTCGACGGAGCTCAGGGAGCCTTGGCTTTCTAGGAAGATGGCCCCTTCGACGTTGCTCAGGGAGCCTATGAAGACTTCGCTCAGGGGGGATGGGCGGGGCGATCACAGGGGGAGGAGGATTTCGTGGGGTTGCTTTGCAAAATAGTCGCGGATTTTTTCTTCTGTGTCTTCAAGGGATCTGTAGT
>JAEDDW010000062.1 GCA_016293645.1 Treponema sp.
GTAGCGATATTATTTTGAATTATCTTAAAAAGAATGATTCAATCGACTGTGTTAAGGCTTTTGAAAAGAAGGCAGGTGATGATTATGAAAGTTATTCTGAATGGCTGGGAGTCAAGAATCTGGACATTACTTACTTTAACAAAAACGCTGTAAACAAATCTCTCAAGAAAGAAATAAAAGCAATTGATAAAGCTTATAAAACTATGGAGTAGACAATTATCAGCAAATGGAAATTACTTATGTAAACCAAAAATCCCGACGACGCTCAATTTCTGCCCCTCTATGCAAATATAGTTGTCACCTAGAGAGGTGGCAAAATGAAATATACAACAAGTTTTAGGAACTCGGTGTTGAAGAAGATTCTTCCGCCGTCGAATCCTTGACCAAAGCCGAACGGCTAAATTATAATGTAATTATCAAAAATAAGCCGTTCGCCTAAATTCTGTAATAAACAACAAAATTTCGCCGAACGACTAATATTCATCTTTTGGGAAAGGATTATGAAAATAACTGATGCTGCATCCTTAGGAAATGCAATCCGTTCACGAAGAAAAGAACTTAAATATACTCAGGGTTATATTTCCGAAATCACAGGATTAAGCGTCAGCTTTTTATCAGATCTTGAAAACGGAAAACCGACAGCAGAAATCGGAAAAACAATCGAAGTAATCAATCTTCTTGGTCTTGATATTTTAGTGGAGGCCAGGGGAGATGAGTAATTTTTCTTTAACCGTCCTTATTGAAATAAACGGTGTAATGACAAAAACTGGTTCCATTACTGGCACTGACTATAAGGATGCAGTGTTTGCATATGATGATTCATATACGGCTGAAAAGAATCATCGACCAATCTCCATAAGTCTTCCACTTTCTAAAAAGCCATTTTCAGCAGAATCAACAAGAAATTATTTTGAAGGTCTTTTACCTGAAGGTTTCACTCGTAAAAGCATTGCTGATTCTATGCATTCAGATCCTGATGATTATATTTCAATTTTAAGAGAACTGGGCCGTGAATGTCTTGGTGCAATTCAGATAGTAGATGAATCAATTCGAACTGTTGAAGCAGATTATAAAGAACTTTCAAAAAAGGAAGTTAAGGCTCTGGCAAAAGAGGGAGCGAGTCTTGCGGCAAATCTTGTAATCCAGTCTCATCTTTCGCTTACAGGGGCTTCTGGAAAAACCGGTTTATACTATGATGAAAAAAAGAAAAAATGGTATCAGCCAGTTGGTTCCGCTCCAAGCAATTATATTGTAAAACAAAGCCATGTCAGATTAAGCAACATTGTTGTAAATGAACAGTTATGTCTTCTGACTGCAAAAAAACTTGGAATTGATGTTCCAGAAAGTTTCGTTGTTCAGACAGGAAAAAACAAAACTGAAGATGCTGACATCTTGTTTGCGACAAAAAGATTTGACCGCGTAGTTACTGACGATTCTAGAAAGGTAAAAGATTTGCCTGTTCCATACAGACTTCATCAGGAAGATTTTGCTCAAGCCCTTGGAATCAATTCTTCTCAGAAGTATGAAAAAAACGGTGAGCATTATCTTAAACAAATGTTCAATATTATCCGCTCATATTCTGCAAATCCGATTGAAGACCAGTTTAAACTGTGGCGGATTACTGTATTCAATTTTCTCATCGGTAACACTGACAATCACATTAAAAACTATTCTCTTCTATATAATAAGGATTTACGAACAGTGAGACTTGCACCATGTTATGATGTTGTGGCTACCAGAGTTTATAAAACTGATATAAATGAAATGTCCCTCAGCATCAACGGAAAACTCAACATGGATGAAGTTACAAGAGCTGATTTTGAACTTGAGGCTAAATCATGTGGACTTGGAACTAAACCTGCCATGAAGATTTATGAAGAAGTTCAAAATGGACTACTTGATGCATTGAAGGAAAGTGCAGAAGAGCTGGAAGAAAAAGGTTTTGCCCAGGCTGGTGAAATTGCTGATAAAATAAAGAGACGAGGAGTAATTCATCATGATAATAGAAACAAATAGACTTTGTATTGAAAGAAACAGAGGAATTCATTGTCGACTGCGGAATTTCAATCCAGGATATTGACGGTGAACTTCTTCTTGAAATCGGCTACAACATTCATAAAGAATACTGGCGCCGTGGATTTGCAAAAGAAGCTTGCCCATGCTGTCCGAGACTGGGTTTTCACAAATACGGACTACAACGAGATTTATTCCTGCATGAAATACACAAACGCAGGTTCTTATTCAACAGCCATTGCAATCGGCATGCGGAAAGTAAAGGAATATCTTGACCCAAAAAACTATGTTTCCTGTGCCTATTCCATCAAGCGTGCAGACTGGGAAAAAGTCTCGGGGAATTTGTAAAGTTCTTCAATAGTGAAAGGATTCATCAGGGGTTGGACTACAAAACTCCGGATGAAGTTTACGAAGCAGGTTTGATAACAAACAGATTGAAGACAAAACCTATGGCTGCTTAATTCGTTATTTTTGGGAAAAAGTGTCTGGGCAAAGGGCTTAGCATAAACGGCAAGGCAGTTCTTCACGAAGATTATACCGATGCCGTAAAGCTTGCCCTGGAAGTTTACGAAAAGTTCAAGAAGATGAACAAGAGTTTTGATGAAAACAATTAGATTGCAACAGGCTATTCCTCAAACTTTCTTTAAAATTATGGTATAATGATTTTATGAGAAAATACTTTTCCTTATTAAGGATGCTTACGGCTTTTGTTTTGTCTTCATGCTTTGCAGAACAGAAGCATGGCAAGCCAGAAGCTGGTTGATTTTGGATATGCTGATGTCGTTGAATTCGGCGGGATTATTTCCTATAACGGGCCGGTAGAAAAATAAAGGCAGGTGGATTGCTTCGTCGCAAGCTCCTCGCAATGACGAGAGCTTTTCATGTCCTCGCAGTGACGGGGACCTTTCATGGCATCGCAGTGACTAAGAGGTCGTCATCGCGAGCAAAGCGCGGCGATCCATTCATGCCTTGCTCCACGTGGGCGTGGATTGCTTCGTCGCAAGCTCCTCGCAATGACGGGGACCTTTATTCCCTTCGCAATGACGGGAGGTGTTTTTACTTTATTGGCTTAAAGATCATGCCGCCAGAAGTTTCTTCGTGATGGTGATGCTCGCCGTGGTGGTTGCACTTTGCATCAGGATTGTCCCTGAGCTTTCCTTCAAGAAAAAGTTTTACGGCTTCATCAGGTGAACCTGTGATTCCTGCCAGCTGCTGGATTCCTGCGCTGTTCAAGGCATCTATGGCACCCTGACCGCGGTTCCCCAAAATCAGGATTTGGATTCCAAGATTTTTAAGGTAGGTTGCAAGATCGTGGTGTCCAAATCCGCCGTTGTCGATGACTTCCGATTTTACAATTTTTCCGTCTTCGATTGTGTAGATTTTAAAATTCTGCGTTTTTCCAAAATGCTGGAAAATTGTTTCGCTTGATGAATCATAAGTTGCTGCAATTTTCCCGTTCTTGAATTCGTTCAAATTCATCTTCATTTCCCCTGTGTGTTTTTATTACTGCATTCTGGGCACAAGCCTGTAAAAATAAGGTTGTGGGAATTCAGCGTGAATCCTTCCCTGGACATCAAGCCTGAAATTTTTGATGCCTTTACCTTTACGCTATCCGGAACATCAAAGAGCCTTGAACATCCATCGCAGCAAAAGTGATGGTGTTCGTGCAGGCTGCAGTCGTAATGGTCCGAACCGTTGGGTACGCGGATCTTCAGGATTTCTCCCGTATCTGAAAGAAACCCCAGATTCCTGTAGACCGTTCCGCGACTTATGTGTTCGTCAATGGAACGGGCTGTCTCGTAAATTTCCTCTGCAGTTGGATGAGAAAAATTATCCTTCATTATATCAAGGATGATTTTTCTCTGGGCCGTATTTCTGACCTGCATTTTTCCCGCCTAGTAGTTTTCAGCGTGTACTTCAAAGTATGATTTTGGATGTGCACAAACAGGACAGGTTTCTGGAGCCTTTGTTCCAACAACGATGTGTCCACAGTTGCGGCATTCCCAAACCTTTACTTCCGACTTTTCGAATACTGCTGCTGTTTCAACATTCTTAAGAAGGGCACGATAGCGTTCTTCGTGATGCTTTTCGATTGCTGCAACTCCGCGGAATTTTTCAGCAAGCTCTTTAAAGCCTTCTGCTTCTGCTGTCTTTGCAAAATCTTCGTACATGTCTGTCCATTCATAGTTTTCGCCGTCAGCAGCTGCCTTAAGATTTTCTGCGGTTGTTCCAAGCTCACCAAGTTCCTTGAACCACATCTTTGCATGTTCCTTTTCGTTTTCTGCTGTCTTGAGGAAGAGGGCTGAAATCTGTTCGTAGCCTTCTTTCTTTGCAACTGAAGCAAAGTATGTGTACTTGTTTCTTGCCTGTGATTCTCCTGCAAATGCTGCCTGGAGATTTTTTTCTGTCTGTGTTCCTGCGTACTTACTCATAGTAGTTACCTCTTTCTGTGTGTTTGTATTGTTTTCAGCTGCAATTGCAACTGTTGTGTCATAAATGGGTTCAAAATCTTCTGCCGGATGACCGCAAAGTGGGCATGTAAAATCCTTTGGAAGTTCAGGATTCATATATTCGTATCCGCAGATTTTGCAGCGCCAGCCGATGATTTTCTTTCCTGTGTTTGCAACAGGTTTTGGCTTAATGTTGTTCTGATAGTCGGCATAAGTCAAAGGGGCATTTGAATTAAGAACTTCTGCTTCAACTACTTCTGCAATAAAGAGTGTGTGGGTTCCAAGATCTTCTTTTGAAAGAACCTTGCATTCAAGAAGGGAACAGGTGCTCTTTGTAATGTATGGAATGCCGTTTTTGTTTGTCTCGTAAGGGAAAGATCCAAACTTGTCGGCATCTCTTCCGCTCTGCATCCCGAAGTTTTTGATCAGGTCAAAACTGCAGGTGCTGTCTAAAATTGAAAGGGTGAACTCTCCGCTTTCCTTGATCATGTCGCATGTAAGATTTCTGTTCAAAACGGAAATTGCAATCCTTGTAGGATCTGAAGCAACCTGCATGCAGGTATTTGTGATGCAGGCATTGATTTTGCCATTGCTCTTTGCACCAAGAACAAATACGCCGTAAGAAAGGCTGTAAAACGCTTTTGGATTCATAGGGACTCCTGTGTTTGATTTTCTATTGGGAATGATTACTGATAATTATATAAAGTTTATACCAGGATCATATTTATGTAAATAGGAATGATTACTAATAACAAAAGTTTTAATAAAGCTTATGTCCGCAGAAAGTCTATCGTCATTGCGAGGAGCTTGCGACGAAGCAATGCATATACCTCATAGAACAAGGCGTGAATGGATCGCCGCGCTTCGCTCGCGATGACGGCATCTTCGGCAAAACAGTTTTTTTGAAGTCCTGTAGAAATGTGATATAATGATTTGTAATATTACAGCAATTAATTCAGCAAGGAGTTCACCGTGTACAAGAATATTGAAAAGCAGACAAAACTTTCACTCAAAGATCAGGTTCAGTATCAGGCAGGTCAGGTTGTAAGCAAGACTCTGGTTCAGAATGAAAAGGTAAGCATGACGATTTTTTCTTTTGACAAGGGAGAAGAAATTTCAACACATGCAGCACCCGGAGATGCAATGGTAACAGTTCTTGAAGGCAAGGGCAGATTTACTGTTGGCGGCGAAGTTTTCTATCTTGAAGCCGGTGACACCCTCATCATGCCAAAGGATATTCCCCATGCAGTATTTGGTGAAGAACAGTTCAAGATGCAGCTGGTGGTTTCGTTTTAATTCATTCTGTCGTGGTCCTTTGGAGCGGATGTTGAATTTTTTCAAGAGTCAAAATGAACTTTGGATTTTCCTATGTTGGCGTAATCTATCTTCTCATGCTTTTTATACCAAACGGATTCTGGGTAAAGTATCCGCCTGAAGGCTACAGGAAAATTTCTGGAAACGAAAACAAGATTCTTGGATTTTTAGAACGGGCGGGAGAAATTCTTGTTACGGCAATCGTCCTGTCCTTTTCTGATTTTAATATCCGCATTTCAAAGTGGGCTTTCATTCTTCTGGCATCTTTCCTTCTTATGGTTCTTTATGAAATCTACTGGATTCGCTATTTCAGGAGCGAAAGAAAACTGAAAGATTTCTATACGAGCATCTGCGGTATTCCTCTTGCAGGTGCAACACTTCCGGCTCTTGCATTTTTTCTTCTTGGAATTTACGGCCGCAACATTTTCTTAACAGTCTCAACTGTGATTCTTGGAGTCGGTCACATAGGAATTCACGCCAACCACAAAAAAGAAATTAAGGAATAGAAAACAGCAATGCATTCTGTTCAGGCAAAGACAATTCTTTCACCTCACAACGGAATGAACATCTATCGTGGCTGTACTCACGGATGCATCTATTGTGATTCAAGGGCAAAGTGCTACCACACGCCCGAGCCTTTTGAAGATGTTGAAGTAAAGGAAAATGCACCGGAACTTCTGGAAGCTGCCCTTAAGAAAAAAAGAAAGAAGTGCATGATAGGAACTGGTTCCATGTGCGACCCTTACATGCACTGCGAAGAAAAACTTCTGCTTACAAGAAGATGCCTTGAAATAATAAACCGATATGGATTTGGTGCCACGGTGATTACAAAATCAGATCTGGTTTTGCGTGACCTTGATCTGCTTAAATCCATAAATGAAAAATCAAAGGCTGTTGTCCAGATGACACTGACCACCGCAAATGATGAACTTTGCCGCAAGGTTGAACCAAATGTGTGCCCTACAAGCCGCCGTGTTGAAGTCCTGAAAATCTTCCGGAAAGAAAACATTCCGACGGTTGTCTGGCTTAGTCCATTCTTGCCCGGCATAAACAACACAAAAGAAAATTTTGAATCTCTTCTTGCCATGTGTGCCGATGCTGGTGTCAAAGGCATTATCAATTTTGGGATTGGCCTTACCCTCAGGGAAGGAAACAGAGAATATTATTATTCAAAGCTTGATGAAAAATTCCCGGGACTTAAAGACCGCTACGTTCAGCATTACAGGGATTCCTACAATCTTATGAGCAGCAATAATTCGGAACTGATGAAGTACTTCAATTTTTTCTGCTCTCAGTACGGAATAATACACACGCCCGAAAAATGCTTTGAGTACCTGAATGAGTTTCCGGGAAAACAGGAACCAGTATTATTTAAGACTTAGAATTAAATAACATCTTTAATCACCTTTTCTTGATTGTCTAACAAGATTAGAATATAATAAACTAACAATGTTAGATAACGCGGGGGAGGATGATTTTTTATGCCAAGAACAGGACTTAATAAAGAAGAAATCCTTAATAAATCAATTGAGCTGGCAAACCAAAAGGGAATAAATTATCTTTCCGTCACAACGCTTTCGGATGCTTTGGGAATTAAAAAGCCTTCTTTGTATTATCACGTACAGACTGTGGAAGAAGTGATTCAGTGGATTATGATTTACGGCTGGCAAAAGATTTCTACGGAAATTGTTGAGCAGGCGGAAGCTTCAGATCCAGAAAATTCTATAAAAAATTATGCCCGGCTTTTTTACAAGTTTGCAAAGGCAAATCCCGGTGTTTTTGAAGCAATGCTCTGGTACAACAAATACAGCAGTGATGAGCTTAAAAATGCCACAGAAGGTCTGTATGATTTTTTCTTTGAGCAGACCGGAAAAATGGGAATCAGCAAAAAGAAAGTGAATCATCTTATGAGGACTTTCCGCGCATTTCTGGAAGGTTTTATTTTGCTTGAGGTTCACAACTCTTTTGGAAATCCTGTTTCTATTAAAGAAAGCTTTGAAATCTCTCTGCAGGTTTTGATTGATGGAATGAAGCAGTTTTGTAAGGAGGGAAACTTAAATGCAAAGAGCAAGAAATAAAGTCGATATATTAAACTTTTCGGTAGCGAATTATGACGCACTTTTGAAGAAGATTTTACAAAATAGTATTACAGCTGGACTGGCACAACGGATTTAGGTTCACAATATCCAAAGGATAATTTTGAATCGAGGATTGAAAAACTTGTAAAAAATGTTTCCATAAGTCTTGTGGCCCGTGACAAAGACTGCGGTAACAAGATTGTGGGAGTTTTGTTCGGGCTGACAGATTTTGCATACTGTCTTTATGTTACTGATTTTGGAGTTGACCGTTCCTAATGGACTGGTTTTACAGTGGGAGAGGATGTTAAATGAAGATTGTAATGAATGAAATGGACGCGGATTTGTTTTTGAAATTATACAAGTCTGTTGGATGGGATGGACCTGGAATGTTCAAGATGCTGAGATAGAAAATTGCATTGGCAGATTGGGAGAGTGAATTCTATGGTGTTTGAAGCAAACTGTAAAACTGATAATAACAAAAAAATTGATGCATTATTTGCAGGCTGGGAAGAAACCTTGATCTGGTCATGCCTTCAGAATATGATGGGAAAAATCTTTGTGACGGAAAGAGAAAATCCAAAGTCTGCCTGTGCCTGTGTGGGATGCTTTATGTTTTTTGCAGGAGAGCCGGATAAAGAACTGGTGTTGAACAAAGGAAACGGCTATAGAATCATGGTTCCCCGGAACGAATCATGGGCAAGGTTTATCGAAGAATGTTTTCCTGATTCAAAACGTTTCACTCGTTACGCCATCAAGAAGGATACAAAGTTTGATGTTGAAAAGCTGAGAGCAAATTTGTCTCTGCTTCCACCGGGTTATGAACTTAAAAAAATTGATTCAGAACTTTATGACAGATGCTTTGAAAATTCTGAAACTGTGGATTTTGTTTCCTCATTTGGAACAAAAGAAAAATACCTTGAACTTGGGCGTGGTGTTGCTGTACTGAAAGAAGGAAAAATCGTTGCGGGAGCTTCTTCCTATACACGCTACAAAACCGGAATTGAAATTGAAGTAGACACACTTGAGGCCCATCGCAAAAAACATCTTGCAACAGTGTGCTGTTCCGCTTTGATTCTGAATTGCCTTGAAGAAGGACTGTATCCAAGCTGGGATGCCCACAACATGAACTCCGTGCATCTGGCACAGAAACTGGGGTACGAGTTTTCACACGAGTATGCTGCCTACGAAGTTTCTGCTGAAATGCTAACTCATTGAAAACATTTATTATGAAATGGAGAATAAATGACATTCAAAAAATTATCAAAAGAGCATGTTGAAGAAGCAAGAAAGATTGCTCTTTGCAATTATGAAGAAGAAAGGCTTGCAGTTCCCGAGTTGCCGGCGGTGGATTCCATTCCAATGGTGGAACTTTTTGCAGAAAACGGTCTTGGGATTGCGGCTTTTGAAAATGACAAAATGGTGGGATTCCTCGGCTGCTTTGAACCCTGGATTGATGCCTTTGATTTTCTTGGTGACAAGGGAACTTTCTGTCCGCTTATGGGTCACGGTGCTGTAAAAGAAAACAGGGTTTTGATTTATCAGAAACTTTTTGAAAAGGAAGCAGAAGTCTGCGTCGCCAAAGGAATAAGCAGCTTTGCAATTGCCTTGTATGCCCATGACAGTGAAGCTAAACAGGCTTTTTTTGAATACGGCTTTGGTCAGCGTTGTGCAGACAAAATCCGTCCTATGGAAAGCATTGGAGAAATCAAGAACAAGAATCTTGTGTTTGAAGAACTTGAGCTTTCCCGCTTTCCTGAAATCCGTAATTTGAGAATTGATTTGAACAATCATCTTCTTAAGTCCCCGTGTTTCTTGAAATGTTCCGATGAAGAACTTGGAGACTGGCTAGAAAAAGTTGAATCCGGCGACAGACGGACTTTTGTGGCGCGTGGAACAGACGGCAAGGTTTTGGCCTACATCGACATAACAGGTGAAGGCGAAAACTTTGTGGGCTATGACAAAAAAATGCGGAACATTCATGGAACTTACTGCGTGCCGGAATTCCGCGGACAAAATGTAATCCAGGATTTGCTGGAACATGTCATACGCACTTTGAAAACAGAAGGATTTGAACTTTTGGGCGTTGACCACGAAAGCACAAACCCAACTGCCAACAGGTTCTGGAGAAAATATTTTACCGATTATACATGCAGTGTTCTTAGAAAAATTTTCTGATAAAAATAAAATGGAAGGAGATTGAACATGCTTAGGCTAAGGCCATTCCGTTCGCCGGATGCAAAAGAAATAAGCCCTGATTTGCAGTTATAATTAATGATGGGAGTCATGATGAATGAAATCAGATGTGAAATAAATTCAGAATTTTCATGTGAAATGGAGCATATATATGACTGAAAACAGAAACGAAGCTTTTCTTAAAGAAACAGAATGTATCAATTACAAAAATCCTCTTATACAGGAAAAGGCAACACAGCTAAAGGAACTTTCAGAATCAAAACTTGACTATATCAAAAAAGCCTATGA
>JAEDDW010000202.1 GCA_016293645.1 Treponema sp.
CTTTTTTTGGAGCAGCCTTTGCCTTCTTTTCAGCCGGGGCTTTTTTGGGTTCCGGCTTTTCTGCCTTTGCCTTGTCTTCAAGCTGTTTGCAATGGTCTTCCGCTTTTACAAGCTCCTGGAATTCTTTTCCGTCAATTGTTTCCTTCTCTTTAAGGACATTGGCGATGTATTCAAGAAGTGCCCTATGTGTCTTTAGAAGCTTAAGGACATACTTGTAGCGCTCGTCCATTACACGGGCAATTTCAACATCAATGTATTTCTGTGTCTCTTCAGAGAATTCACGGACAAGGGTAGGTTCTCCACCGGCATTGCCAAGGACACCTTTGCCCAAAGTCATGTTGCGGAACTTGTCGCTCATACCAAAGTCGACGATCATGCGCTTTACGATTTCTGTCGCACGGGCGATGTCGTTTGAAGCACCGGTAGAAATGTCGCCAAGGATTATTTCCTCAGCCGCACGTCCTCCAAGAAGGGTGTCGATCTCATTGATCATGTCCTTCTTTGTCTGGAAATTCTTCTCCTCTTCCTCACGGTACTGGGTGAATCCACCAACGCCGTGGCTTCTAGGAACAACGGTGATTTTGTTTACCGGTGGATAATCCGGCGTGAAAGCACCTACAAGAGCATGGCCTGTTTCGTGGATTGAAACAAGACGCATGTCCTTTTCGTTGTCCTTGCGGCTCTTTTTCTTTAGACCGATGCTTACCTTGTCGATGGCATCGTTCATATCGGACATTGAAACTTTTTTGTGCCCGTTGCGTACGGCAAGAAGGGCGGCCTCGTTTACGACGTTTGCAAGATCAGCTCCGGCAAATCCTGTTGTTCCGTGGGCGACAGATTCAAAGTCTACATCATCATCAAGCTTAACATTCTTTGCGTGGATCCTGAGAATTTCTTCACGGCCTTTTACATCAGGCTTTTCAACAGGAACCTGACGGTCAAAGCGGCCTGGGCGCAGAAGGGCCGGGTCAAGGATGTCTGCACGGTTTGTAGCTGCAAGGATGATGAGGCCTTTTTCATTGTCGAAACCATCCATTTCAACAAGAAGCTGATTGAGTGTCTGTTCGCGTTCGTCATTGCTTCCGCCAAAATTATTCACACGGCTTTTACCGATAGCGTCAATTTCATCGATGAAGATGATGCACGGAGCTTTTTCCCTTGCGTTGCGGAAAAGATCGCGGACGCGGCTGGCACCAACGCCTACAAACATTTCAACAAAGTCAGAACCGGAAATCCTGAAGAAAGGAACACCGGCTTCTCCTGCAACTGCACGGGCAAGCAAAGTCTTACCTGTTCCCGGAGGTCCAACAAGGAGGACTCCCTTTGGAATCTTTCCGCCGATTTCCGTATATTTCTTTGGTTCCTTAAGGAAGTCAACGACTTCAACAAGTTCATCCTTTGCTTCATCAACACCGGCAACGTCGCTGAAACGTGTCTTTACTTTGCCTTCATCGATTGCCTTTGATTTTCCGCCTCCGATGCCAAACATGGAACCGGACATTCCGCCACCCATCTTTCTGAAGAGGAAGAAATAGATGAGGAAAATGAAAAGGAATGGAACGATAAGGTTGAGCAGAAACTGCACGAAATAGTTGTTCTGTCTTGCAACGAATTTATACTCGACGCCTTTTTCATCAAGAAGCTGAATGAAATTCTCCATCAGGACACCGGAAGTCCTGTAGATTCCGTTTGTCTGCTGCTGTGGACTCAGCGGACGGAGAAAGCCGAGTTTCTTCTGCTGAGATTGGGCTGCAGATGCGTCTGCCGTGTAACCTGTGAAATAGTTTTCTCCAAGTTCAACGCGTACGATCTGTCCCTGTTCAACAAGATTTCGGAACTCTGAATAATCGATTAGATCATCAGGTTTTGAAGTAAAGAACATGTTGATGACGAGAAGAATCCCTGCTACGGCAAGAAGAACTCCCCAGAAAGGCATCCTCTTAGGAGGCTTGTTGTTCTTTGGTCCGTCTCCACGGTCATCGTTGTTGTCTATCGAAAGCTTGAAAAAATCATAGGGATCATTTTCATTCTTCCTTCTGTTTTCATCATTGTTGTCTGACATTTATTACCCTCAAATTATGTTCTTAATATAATATAGGCCAAATTTCGAGTTTTAAGTAGAATTTACAAAAAAGGCGTAAATCTTTAGAATTTG
>JAEDDW010000014.1 GCA_016293645.1 Treponema sp.
CAGACTGAAGGAAGTTGTAGGCGATTACAGGCATGAAAACATTGAGTTCAAAGTTGCCCTGTGATGCTGCCATTCCAACTGCTGCGTCGTTACCCATAACCTGAACTGCAACCATTGTCATTGCTTCACACTGGGTAGGGTTTACCTTACCTGGCATGATTGAAGACCCTGGTTCATTTTCAGGAATATAGATTTCACCGATACCACATCTTGGACCAGAAGCGAGCCAGCGAACGTCGTTGGCAATCTTCATGAGGTCTGCTGCGAGAGCCTTGAGTGCTCCGTGTGCAAATGTGATTTCGTCCTTGGAAGTAAGTGCATGGAACTTGTTTGGTGCTGTAACAAACTTCTTTCCTGTAAGTTCAGAAACCTTTTCTGCAACAAGCTTGTCGAATCCCTTAGGTGCGTTGAGACCTGTACCAACTGCAGTACCGCCGAGGGCAAGCTGCTTGAGGTAAGGGAGTGTAGACTTGAGCATTTCCTTGTCCCGTTCAAGAGAAGTTCTCCATCCGCTGATTTCCTGGCTGAACTGGATAGGTACTGCATCCTGGAGGTGTGTGCGTCCAGACTTAACGATGCCCTTGTTTACCTTTTCAAGTTTCTTGAATGTGTCAACAAGGAGGTCGATGGCTGGGAAAAGCTTGTCTTCAAGTTCAACAACTGCTGCAATGTGCATTGCTGTCGGGAATGTGTCGTTTGAAGACTGAGACATGTTGATGTCGTCGTTTGGATGACAGAGCTTCTTTCCTGCAATCTGGTTTGCGCGGTTTGCAACAACCTCGTTGCAGTTCATGTTTGACTGTGTACCTGAACCTGTCTGCCATACAACGAGAGGGAAGTTGTCGTTGAGGGAACCGCTGATAACTTCTTCACAGGCCTTGGAAATGCACTTGAGCTTTTCCTTAGTCATTTTTTCTGGCTTAAGGGCATTGTTGGCCATGGCAGCTGCCTTCTTGAGGTAGCCGAAAGCCTTTGTGATTTCGCGTGGCATTGTTTCGATGCCGACACCGATGAGGAAGTTTTCGTGGCTGCGTTCAGTCTGGGCACCCCAGAGCTTGTCTGCAGGAACCTTTACTTCACCCATTGAATCGTGTTCAATTCTGTATTTTTCCATTTTCATATCCTTAGTTGAAATCAAGCTGGCTGATTACGTTCTTGAGAGCTTCTGCAGACTTCTTGAGCTTTTCAACTTCTTCGTCTGTAAGGGCAGGAGCAAGGCGTCCTTCAACACCGTTTCCGCCAACTACTGTCGGAATAGAAAGACATACGTCAGAAATTCCGTATTCACCCTGGAGCAATGTAGAAACGATTGTTACAGAAGGGTTGTTGTTGTGGATGATTTCACAGAGGCGTGCTGTTGTAACACCGATGGCGTAGTTTGTGCACTTCTTTGCTTCGATGATCATTCCGCCTGACTTGCGAACGTATTCTTCTACATCGTCACGGTTGAGTTCAGCATGCTTGTTGCCTACAGCGTTGTTGTAGTCGTTTACTGGAACTGAAGCGATGTTTACGAGTGACCAAGGTACGAAAGAAGAGTCTCCGTGTTCACCGAATACATATGCGTGGAGGTTAGCCTGTCCGATTCCATATTCATCAGCGATCTTTGTGCGCAGGCGAGCTGTGTCAAGGAGAGTACCTGTACCGATGATGTGGTTTGCAGGAATGTTAGAAGACTTTACAAGCTGATATGTAAGAACATCAACTGGGTTTGCAACGAGAACGTAGATTGCGTCTGGAGCAGCCTTTGTAATCTGTGGAATGATTGTCTTGAAGATGTTTACGTTGATCTGTGCAAGGTCAAGGCGAGACTGTCCTGGCTTGCGTCCAACACCAGAAGTGATGATGACGATGTCAGAATTCTTTGCATCTTCATAAGTTCCTGCGTGGATATTTACAGGAGCCATGTAAGGTGTACCCTGACGAATGTCCATTGCTTCACCCTTAGCGCGCTTTTCGTCAATGTCAATGAGAACGATTTCTGTTGCTACAGCCTTAAGACAAAGAGCGTAAGCTACAGAAGAACCAACCTGTCCGGCACCAATAATTGTAATTTTGTTTGCCATATAAATCTCCTGTTAATATAGAATTATACTTTAGTTACCTGAATATAGTATCCCCATTTATACAGAATACCAAACTGAATAATAGAGTATAAATGGTTAATTGTTAAGTCGAATTTTGCAGGAAATTCAGAAACGTAACAGAAATTTTGGGATTTTAGGCTTTATTGTGAAATATATCACAGTGGATGAAATTTATTGTGATATTTTTCACAGGTTAGGCGGAACTCTTTCAGCCGGTTTGCATTTTGCATGCATGGTTACTATAATATCTGTCATGGATGTGACTAGACGTTTTTCGGAACAGGTTATCGCCAACATGCGTTCGGCCATTGAAGAAGCTGACGGAAACGAAGTCTTTTTTGTCGGCAGGATCAATGACGATGGCCTCATTGTTTCGGTGGAACTCGGTGCAAGGGGAAACGAGGACAGCGTCATAGTAAATGAAAACTATGCCCGTGGCGGCAATGTGCTCATCCATAACCATCCCAGCGGATATCTGCGTCCAAGTGAGGCAGACCAGTCCATCGCCTACAATGCCAGTGACAGCTCCATGGGATTTTACATAATCAATAATGATGTCACTGACGTCTATGCCGTGGTGGAACCGATAAAGCCCCGAAAATTGAAGAAAACAGACCCTGAGGCTGCTGCCTTCTACCTATCAAAAGATGGACCGCTTGCAAAAAGATCTGAAAACTATGAGGAAAGACCAAGCCAGATAGAACTGGTCAAGGAAATAACGAAAGCCTTCAACAACGGAAGCATCGGAGTCTTTGAGGCAGGCACAGGCGTCGGCAAGAGTTTTGCATATCTCATTCCGTCCATTCTTTGGGCTGTGAATAATAAAGAACGTGTAGTTATATCCACAGGGACAATAAACCTTCAGCAGCAGCTATTTGAAAAGGATATTCCTGCCGCCCAGAACATTACGGGGCAGAAGATAAAGGCCGTCCTTGTGAAAGGAAGGCAGAACTATGTATGTCTCAGGCGCCTTGGAGATGCCGTTGATGAGCCCAGCCTTTTTGAGGATGACAATGAAATGATCGGGCGGATAGACGACTGGGCCCAGACCAGTGAGACGGGCAGCAGGAGCGACCTCAGCTTCAATCCCCCCGATACTGTATGGAACCGCGTCAACAGTGAAAGTGATGCCTGCATGGGTGGTCGTTGTCCTTATAGAGAAAAATGCTTTGTCATGAGAGTCCGAAAGGACGCTGCTGATGCAAATCTTCTTGTCGTGAACCATCATCTTCTTTTTGCAGACATTGAAAGCCGCATGAATGGCGCCGGCTATGAAGATGCCGCTGTCCTGCCGCCATATAAACGGATAGTTTTTGACGAGGCCCACGGAATCGAGGATAGCGCCACAAGTTTTTTCAGCGAATCGTTCACCAGATTCAAGGTAATGAAGCAGATAAATCTCCTTTACCGCCAGTGGAGGGGAACCAGAGCTGGATTCCTTGTCCAGGCGGCAGCCGTATCGTCTGCTGAGGATTTTACTGACATGGCGGATGACAGGGGTGAAAAAGTCAAGGAAGCGGTGACCTTGCTTGACCAGGTTTCAGTACTTCTGCTGGAAAACGACTATAATGTCAGGATTCACGAGGGCAATGCGGAAAGTTTTTCCGAAATCTTTGATGCCATAGCAAAGCTTCATGGTGCCATAGGCGTTTTCAACGATATGGTGAGGGAAGTCCTCGAAAAGATCGATGAAAAGGATGCGGATATTCCTGCCGTATGGGAAGCAAAGACTGTATTGCATCGCCTTGAAAGTGCCGTAGTCCTCTGCAATGATTTTGTCCACTGGGATGAACATCCTGACAAGGTTTTCTGGATGCAGAAGGTCAGGATGCCGCCCAAGACTCCGGGTGAGGAACCGGTGATTTTTGTTCAGTTCTATCAGACTCCGCTTGACATAGCTCCAATGATGAACAAAGGTGTCTTTGAGCCCATGGAAACTGTTGTATGCACGAGTGCAACATTGCGTACTGAAAGCAACTTTGGCTATTGGATGCGCCGTACAGGAGCCTCCTTTGTTGATAAGGAAAGGCTTGTGTCAAAGGCTTTTGAATCTCCATTCCCATATGAAACCAATGTGCTTTTTGGTGTTCCAAGCGATGCTCCGTTTCCTGACAGCTCATATTACCAGTCCTATGTCGAGTCAACTGTACCAAAACTCATTGAAGCAGCAGGCGGAAGAACACTTGTGCTTTTTACTTCCTATGACAGCCTGAAATATACGTATAATACGACGTCTGCCGCACTGAATGGAAAGGGAATAACTTTTTTTAAACAGGGCGATGATGACAGGTTCCGGCTGCTTGAAAAATTCAAGGAAGATACCCAGAGCGTGCTTTTTGCCACGGACAGTTTCTGGGAGGGTGTTGATGTTCCGGGGGACAGCCTTAGTCAGGTAATAATAGTAAAGCTTCCGTTTGCGGTTCCAAATGATCCTGTTTTTGCCGCACGCAGTGAAGATCTTGAGAAGAAAGGCGGAAATCCCTTCATGCAGCTGAGTGTTCCGCAGGCGGTCATAAAATTCCGACAGGGATTTGGAAGACTTGTCCGCCGTGGTGATGACAGAGGGGTCATTATTGTCCTTGACAGGCGGATTGTGGAAAAGCGTTATGGAAAAATGTTCACTACCAGTGTTCCAAAGAGCAGAAGAATGTACAATCCGTTGGATTACATAATAAATGCTGTGGAAGATTTTTTTTAATGCAAAAGTTAAAAACACAGGCTTCGACTTCGCTCAGCCGGCCTTGGAAAAAAATGAAGGCTTCGACTTCGCTCAGCCAGCCTTGGAAAAAAATGAAGGCTTCGACTTCGCTCAGCCAGCCTTGGAAAAAAATGAAGGCTTCGACTTCGCTCAGCCGGCCTTGGAAAAAAATGAAGGCTTCGACTTCGCTCAGCCAGCCTGCATTTAGGATCCCTGAGTGTAGCGTAGCGGAATCGAAGGGTCCACTTCCAAAATCTGCGCCTATTTTTTTCTGCCGAAAAGTCTCAGCAATGAAAGGAAAATATTGATGAAGTCAAGATAAAGTTCCAGTGCTCCGATTATGGAAATCTTCTTGTAGGCTTCAGAACTGTTGGCTCTCTGGGCTGTGATGAGGATCTTCTGTGAATCATAGGCTGTAAGTCCTGTGAATACAACTACTGTGACGATGGAGATGAGCCAGTCAAGAGTTGAGGATCTCATTAGGAAGTTTATGAGAGAAACTATGATGATTCCCACTACAGCCATCATCAGGTAGTGGCCTGCTTTTGCAAGGCTCTGCTTTGTGACCATTCCGTAAATGCTCATGAAAATGAACATTATGGCAGCACCGCCAAAGCAGAAGGCTATCGATGTCACGTCAAAGAGAAAGAATATCGATGACAAAGTGATTCCGTTTATCATCGAGTAGACGATAAACATGAATGCGGCTCCGGCATAGGAAATCTTTTTCAGACTGAGGGAAAGCACGAAGACAAGAACCAGTTCCGCGATGCCACATACCTTTATGATCATGAAGAGCGTGTTTGCGGCCTGAACCTGCTGTGATTCAAATAGCTGCGATACATAACCTGCTGTAAAAAAAGCAGCCAGTGAACTTAAGATGAGGGCAAATCCCATCCACATGTAAGTTCTTGCCATGAATTTCTGTTTTTCTGTTACTGATGGTTTGAATACTGATGTCGAATTCATATTGTTTCCGCCTTATTTTTCGTCATCCTTGAAAAGGAATATATCCTGAATCTTGACGCTGTATGTAGAGTTGAGTTCAACTGATTCTATCTTTTCACTTGTAAGAGGTACTGTGAAGGAATAATCTACCGGTGTATATCCTGGACATGTGACTTCAACGGTGAAATTGAATTTCTTGTTCATTCCGTCTGAAACAGCTTCATGTGGAGCCATCCAGAAACTGTAGCTTCCTTTTGTTGCCTCGAATGTATTGCAAGGATTCTGCCATGTGGAATCAATCATTTCTACTGTCTCTCCGTCAAGGGTAAGTCTGACTGTAGCCCCGGCAAGAGGTTCGAAAGTGGTTCCGTCGAAAACATTTCCCATGAAAGTTGGGAAGTTGAATTCTGCCGTATTGATTTCGATGGCGATTCCTGCGCGCTTGAGTCCGTTCTGATGGTAGGGACGCTTTGCCGTGTTTACAAGACGCATGCCTTCAACGCAAAGCTTCTCGATGTCTATGGAAATCTGGTTGTTTTCCTTGATCATGTTTGTGTTGTGTGTGACACCACGACTACCGACAACATAACGTGGCGAAATTCTGTTAAGGACATAGCAGATGGTATCGAGACGGCAGTTTTCACAGTCACATGTGAGCCAATGGGCATTCTGCTTTTTTACCTCGTCGTAAAGTGAATTTACATGTCCCGTAACCACTTCTTCCATGATGTTGTGCACATTAAGTTTTGCAGCCATAGATTCCCCCATAAAACAATTTCCGCAAAATGCAGATCCATTTCATAAAATTATAATCTTCTTTCAATTGTTTATGCAACCATATTTTTCGTCTTTCATAAATATGGCAAGCAGTAACATATAATTCCCCAAAAAAAAGGTTTCCAACATCTGTTATAATGGAATTGCAAAAACACAAAAAACAGGAGGAAGGAAACCTATGGAAACTTTAGCACAATAGGAGAGAAAAGAAAACAGCTGCTTTGACTACAACAAACGGATTCTTTTGGAAGGATACCTTTTAGGGAAAACAGGTTTTCCGAAAATTACCAGCAGGACAGAACTTGCAAAAATATTCAACTGTGACAGAAAGACTATCTATAACGAGATAATGCGCGGAACTGTTGAACACACGGGGGAGAAATGGCGTAATTTTTATCTTTACAACTTTGTAAATAACGATTTATAATACAATCATGACGGTTTTCAGCAGTGATGACACTTGCGAATGGGACAGTGAAAAAAATCTCATAAACATAAAAAAGCATCACTTAAGCTTTGAGACGGCATCCAAAGTTTTTCTTGACCCGCTGTTTCTTGAGATTGCCGATGAGGAACACTCAGAGACAGAGCAAAGGTATCAGGGCTTCGGAAACATAAACGGAATCGCCGTAGTCACGGTGTTTTATACGGAACGGTGTTCAGACGGAAAGGAACGGCACCGCTTGATTTCAGCAAGAGGACTTGATCCGCAGGAAAAGAAAGCGTATGACGAATTTATCAAATCTTACACAGGAACAAATTGACGAGCTGAAAAATCTCGGAAATGCCCCTGTTGACTATTCTGACATTCCAAAGACAACTGATTTCTCAAAAGCTAAATTCAAATATTACAAGATTGAGCCTATAAAACAGACAGTCACAATGAGGCTTGACGCGGATTTGGTTGCAGTTCTAAAGAGTTTCGGAAAAGGCTATCAGTCAAAGACAAATGAAATCCTTCGTTCCGTTGTGATGGAACACAAAATGCCTGTGCTGGATTTTACTGACTAAAAAAATCCGCCGGGGAGGGCGGACTTGCAAAGGAATCTATATTAACTGTAAACGGGGCAATTTTCATCAAGTAATTTTTGCAAAAGTGGATTATTAGCCTTTGCCTTTACCGTCTTTCATAAATATGCAATGTATTGTATACTATATATATGTTTAAGAAAGTTCCGTTGCTGTTTTTATTTTTTACGATTCTCTTTGCATCCTGTTCATCTCATGTCGTATCAGACGGAAATGAAAATTCCACATTGAAATTTACGGCAGCGGCTCTTGATGATTCCACGGAATGGACTGGGGCAATCGAAGAAGTCACAGACAGGAGTGAACTTTCCCATTACAAGGGTCTTTCAAAGAACGTTGGCATAAGTCCTGAACTTGTGGCTCTTTCCGTAACTGCGGATGTAATTAGACCTCTTTATCCAAAAATAATTGAAGGATTCAGCCTTGATGTTTCCATGATTGATTCAGGCTGTCTTGAATGCATTGAAAATTTCTGTTCTTCCCTGGAGGAAGGTGGAAAAGGAGAGTCCTATTTCAATGAAGGCTCGATATATTCACTTGTAATGTTTTTCTATGATTACGAACGTCTTCATGGGGATGAAAAAATTGTCTGGCATGCTGTCGGTGAACCTTTTTGCGGAGAAAACCTGGTTCAGTGTCCAGTCAGATTATTTTTCCAGGACGAGGGTGATAACGGCAGAAGATCTTACAGCCGGAATTACTGTGATATAATGATATGTGCACGTAAATTTGATTCAGGATACAGACTCATCTCTGTTGAAATGCTGCAGCCTCTTGATTCTGCGGTTTCGGAATAGTTGTTGGGAGGAAAATCGCTATGCAGGAAGAAAAGGAACTGACAAGAATTGAAAGGGAACTAGTCCTCCAGTATCTGAGGGATGACAACGTGCCTCTGACAGTGACTCTCGAAGAAAAGCCGGAACAGTCAGATGCTTCCCTGGTCGATTCCAGGACTGATGTACCTGAAAAAGAGCGCAGGGTTCCGGCAAGTGCCATTTTTCCTGTCGCCATTCCTTCGGAACAGATCGATGTCCTCAAGCAGGGAATCATTCTGTTAAAAAATCCGGCACGTACCGTTCAGCCGTTTCTTGGTAAACAGGTAAGGGTTCAGTTTTATTTCAATCATCTTGGACTTTATTTCATTACGGAAATGAAGGACTGCTCCCAGGGGCTGGCTATTGTAGTTCCTTCTTCAATAAAGCGTATTCCTGATCCTGTCATAAAAAAAGAATACAACCTGACTGGAACTGTTTCTTTCAAGACGGAAAATTCAACCGTGAATCTCGATTGCATTCCTCTTGGAGGATATGAACTTTTTTCTGCTCCAAAATGGTCTGATGTCATGGAACAGAACCAGAGGGAAGCAAAGTCGCTTCTTGAAAAATTCGTATCGGAGATAAAGTCGGGTGAGGCGGCTCCTATTGGCAATGGCCTCCAGCTTCTTTCCATTGTAAGATATCTTACTGAAAATGTTGTGCGGGTTGCTGAATCTGTTCAAGGCAGGGCAATGCCGTTCAATATGATTTTCGTTGATGACAAGCGTGTGGTTCTCGCAGGTGGTGAAGGAACTGAAAATCTTGCTGAGGGCACTGAATATAAACTTGAGCTCATGTTTGTTCTTGCGGACAATAAGCTTCTGAAGCGCAAGGTGACAGTGGATTGTTCCGTAGAAAACATCTACAGAAATGAAAACCATGCTGAACTTAAATGCATCTCGTTGAAGTACAACAACTTGAAGAAAGAAGATTACAGATTCCTCTATGAGCGTATCACCGGAGAAAAGTACGGTGCAGATTGATTCGGACCCATGGGGTACGTAGAGGCTGTCCAATAAGTATTCATGCCAGGGTCATTGCATATGGCGGCGGAGCTTCCATAAAGCCGCAATGTCGAAATGCCCGATACCACTATATGTGGTGGTTTCGACTAAGCTCAACCACCCTGAAATTACTTTGGGGACAGCCCCTTCATTCATTATTTCTTTTTGCTGCTTCCAATGAGGGCTGCAACTGGTTTTAGAGGTTCGATGTTTTCACATACGATCTTGATGATTACAAGGATTGGTACCGAGAGGATCATGCCTGCAAATCCCCACACGAAACCCCACAGCGTAAGGCTTACGAGAATGAGGAATGGAGAAATTCCAAGGTCGTTTCCTTCCCATTTAGGCTCAAGTATGCTTCCTAAAGTGAAATTCACTGCCAGAATCGAGAGTCCTACGATGACGATTTTATAAGCTTCCGGATAGAACTGAATCACAGAAAACGTAGTTGTAAGAACAAATGAGATTGCCGATCCAAAGTTTGGAATGAAGTTGAGTACGAAGGCAAGAAATCCCCAGATGATTGGAAAATCAAGACCGACAGAAAGGCAGACAAGTGCGACTATGATTCCTGTTGCAAGAGATATGTAGAATTTTATTGAGATGAAGCGGGTTACATCAGAAATCGTTTTGACCGTGATGTACATGATCTTTCTGTTCAGTTTTTCTTCTGGAAAAGCGGTTTTGATTTTTGTTTTCATCTCCCTCATTTCCATCATGAAGAAAAGAATCAGCAATGAGATAAGAAAAATGACCTTTGCTCCTGAAAGAAGAAAGTTGCTTAAACTGATGGCGGAATTCTGCACGAAGGTACGGACGCCCAATGAACCCCAGAGATTCGCAAAAAGGGAAGAATCTTCGTCAAAGGGGAGATTGAAGGTTTCCGCGATCATCGAATAGACTGTCGTGAATCTTGCCTCATATCTAGGGTAGGCGGAAACAATGGACTTGCAGCTGGAGATGAGAATGTTTGCGATTATTGAAAAAAGAAACAGAGTGAGTCCAAGCATGATTACAACTGCCAGAATCCATGGAATCTTAATCTGGGACAGTTTTTTTACAAATGGATAGAATATGAAGGAAAACAGTATGGAAATAGTAAGCGGCAAAAAGAAACTTGCCGTAACTTTCAATACAGCAAGTGCCACGATGAACGCGATGAAACTGAGAAGATAGAAGATTCCTTTTGAGTATTTGTTCTCGTTCATAGGGCTTCCTCCAAAAAAATGAGCGCGGATCTGCTCCGCACTCAAACTGATTTATTTCTTTGAAATGATTACAGGCGATTCTACCTTTGCCTTTGGTCCGATTTTGTCAAATCCGCAGAATGGAACAAGGACTTCCGGAATTGTAACCGAACCGTCTTCGTTCTGGTAGTTTTCAATGAGAGCAAGCATTGCGCGTCCTACTGCGATGGCTGTACCGTTGAGCATGTGGACGTACTTGTTCTTTCCATCATCATCGCGATACTTGACGTTGAGGCGGCGTGCCTGGAAGTCCGTACAGTTGGATGTTGAAGTTACTTCGCCGTAGTCTCCATCTGGATGTGCTTCGTCTGCACGTCCAGGCATCCATGCTTCAAGATCCCACTTACGGTATGCAGGAGCACCAAGGTCACCAGTACATGTATCAACTACATGGAATGGAATCCCAAGGCCTGTGAAAATTTCCTCTTCAATCTGACGCAGCTTTTCGTGGAGTTCGTCAGACTGTTCTGGAGTAGAGTAAACAAACATTTCAACCTTGTCAAACTGATGAACGCGGTAAAGTCCCTTTGAGAACTGACCTGCAGCACCTGCTTCGCGGCGGAAACAGTGTGAAAGACCACAGTACATCAATGGAAGCTTAGACTTGTCAAGGATTTCTCCTGAGTGGTATCCACCGAGAGTGATTTCTGCTGTAGCAACGAGACATGTTCCTTCTTCTTCGATTGCATAAACGTTTGATTCGTTTCCGCGTGGGTTGAATCCGATTCCCTTGAGGACTTCTTCCTTTGCAACATCCGGTGTGATGAAGGTTGTGAATCCGTGCTTGCGGAGGATGTTCATTGCGTACATGATCAAAGCCTGTTCAAGGAAAACTGCTTCATTCTTGAGATAGTAGAACTTTGGTCCTGAAACCTTTGTTGCGCGTTCAAAATCGATGAGGTCAAGGGCTTCCATGATCTCAACATGGCTCCTTGCCTTGAAATCAAATTTGCGGATTGTTCCCACTTTCTTTACTTCAAGGTTTTCTGTATCAAGCTTTCCGATAGGTGTTTCCGGGTGTGCCATGTTAGGAATCTGGCGTCCTGCTTCGTCAAGGGCAGCTTCAACTTCATTGAGCTTGGCTTCTACTTCTGAAATCTGTTCTTTAAGTGCCTTTCCTTCATCGATATATTTCTGGCGTGTTTCCGGATCAAGTTTCTGTTTCATTGAAGCTGCGTTTGCGTTGCGCTTCTGCTGAAGATCCTGGAGTGATGTCGTAAGGGCTGTACGTTCGTCAAAGAGCTTTACGACAAGGTCAGCGTCTGCCTTTGCAGGATCCATGTTGCGGTCGATGATGTTCTTTTTTACTGCTTCAAGGTTTTCTTTAATAAATCTGTAGTCTAACATAATAAATCCTCGTTACTAGAATATAATGAAATTATAATTTATGTGCAATTGCGGTATTTTACTGAATTACTTTATTTCGTAAGTTATTTCAACAGAAACAGAAACATTTGTCGAACCAGAAGAAATTGGAGTTGCCATTGCTTTTGCATCAAGGCGTACATAGTTGCTGCGTTCAATATAACCACCCTGGCTTTCCTGCATGTTGACTATGTGCCCCAATGTAAGTCCACTGGTAGTCACAAGAGTGTTGGCCTTCTGTTCAGCATCTCGTATTGCAAGAATCCTGGCCTGTTTTTCTGCCTCCGATGTGTTTCCTGCCGAGTAGCTGAGGGAATTCATCTGGTTTGCGCCGGCTTTGATGGCGCTGTCAATTATCCTGCCGGTGTCGATCACGTTTCTTACATTCACGTGGATCCTGTTTGAGACCACATATGTCATGACATTCTTTTTTGAAGTGCCATAATCATGGGATTCCTGCCAGATGGAATAGTCTGTTGTATGCATTGAATCTGAGCCGACTCCTGATTCCGTCAGGGCTCTCATGACAGCATTCATCCGCTCTGCGTTTTCCTCGGATGCCTTTACCACATCTTCGTTTCTGGAAACGACGGAAAGAACAAGGTCTGCTTCCTTGTTTTCAACCTGAACTGTGCCTGTTCCGCTTACTGTAATGGTGCGGATCTTTTTTTCTGTTTTAATCATGCAGGATGTCAGTGAAAAAACTGCAGCTGCGATAAAAATCAACTTTTTCATTTCTTCTGCCTTTCTTTATCTGATATTGAAATAGAATTTCCTGAGGTATGTGATGCGCTCGTTTGCTTTTGCCCAGTTTATGCTCTGAGGGTAACGGCGTACGATGGTCTCGTATGTGTCCAGTGCGCTCTTGATGTTCCTTACGCTGGAATTGCTTTCAAAAACCTGACCCTGGATCCAAAGACCTTCATCGATTTTTGTGGTTGCCTTTGTAAAAAAGTTTTCAAGGTAAGCAAGAGTTTCTTCATATTTTTTGTTTTTGAAACTTTCCTTTGCCTTGTCGAGAATTTCATCAGCACCCATGTTCTCCGTATTTTCAATGGAAGTTCCGGTCACATTGTTCTCTGACTGCTTTTCAGCATCATGGGATTGGGAATTCTCAGACTTTGGATATGTTCTTGGTTTTTCGCCGGAAGAAGTCGTTTTCTCCGATTTTGTGTTCTGAATGAGAGTCTTTGCTCCGTCATTGTCTGCCGGTGTTTCCTTTCTTGCGCTGTCATCGCTTTTCTTCCGGGATGTAACTTTTGAAGACGATGCAGGAGCCGATCTTGATGAGCCGGAAGTTTTTGAAACCGCAGGCATTTTTTCACCGCTTCCAGAAGCAACAGGTGTGATGACGGTTTTTACCATGGTGTCGTCTTCATCTTCCTCAGATCTTGCTGCATTTTCCTTTGCGGCTTTGGTTCTGTTTTCAGGTTTAGGCGGAACTACCTCAGCGTATGAAGGGGCAACTGCATGTTCTGTAGTCTTGTTCATGCCCTTTATGTCAACCTGAAGATAGTCGTCGATGAATTTTCCGGTAAGGCTGTCGTTCTTGTAAAAATGGAGAATTGTGCTTCCTTCTTCCCTTGACCGCAGACTGAACACAGTATTCTTTTCGCCGATCTTTCTGCCAAAGTAGCGCATGGAATTTTTCCCGTCTTCTTCACCAAGATAGATCCATCCTGTTCCAGGGTAGACTATGTCAAGGTACTGACTGTTTTTCATTTCAACAGATCTTGAAGGAACGACAACAATTTTTGATTCCTCGTTCTGTTTTTTTTCTTCTTCAGCCGGAACATTTTCTTCTGATGTAAGGTCACCGGATGCAACAACTTCCTCAACCGGCATTACCTCTGGCGCAAGGTTAGTTTCCTTTTCCGGTGCAGTAAGAACAGGTTCCTTTGCAGCAACCGGTTCCTTAGGCGGCAGTGGAGCAGGTGACGGTTCTGGAATCGCAGCGACGGCAACTTCTGGTTCTTCCGCTTTTGCAGTCTCCTGAATTTCCGCTTTAACTTCTTCCTTTGGTTCTTCCACTACCTGAACCACCTGTGGCTCTTCTATAGGTATGTCGATTTCTTCCTCTTCAGGATCTGTCTTTGCTGCTTCAAGATAGGCAGGTTCGGGATCGCTTTCGTAGTATCCCTGGATGTCTTCTATGGGCTCGTATACTGGACTTTCAGCAACTGCTGCCTGAGTGGTGTCTTCTTCTGTTTCTTCCGGATCGTCATTGCCATCAGACAGTTCCGGCTGTGATTCTTCCTGATTCTGATCCTCTGTGCCAGTGTTGTCTTCCGTTTGAATTTCAGTCTGTTCTTCCGGCTGATTCTGTACCGGTGCCGGAGTGGAAGCACATGAGAACAATATGAATGAAAGAGAAAGCAGAATCGCTGTTTTTACGATTTTCATGGAGCTGCTCCTAAAATTTCTTCAGTGACTTTGTTGTTTGCTTTTCCAAGTTCCTCAACGGTTTCATTTGTAGGAACTGTAAACCATCTGTCGAATTCTTCATCAGTCCATTGTGAAGACTGTTCACGTGTGAAATAGTATTCTTCCGTCAGGTTTTCTTTTTTTGGCTTGAAGAAATCCTCGACGGCTGAAAAAGGAATCGCCTCCGGCAAAACAACCTTGTTCTTTGCCTTTTTTGGAGGCTGGGAAAACATACCCATCACAAAGGCGATGGCCGCAAAGGAAAGAAGTATGGCACAGACCGCTACCGTAAGCTTTGTGTTTTCCTGAAGAAAATTCTGTACTTTGTCTTTTATCCTTTCCAGTGCTTCCATAAATGCCTGTTACTGTTCCTTTGGCTGCATGCTGTCGTCTTCAGTTTTTTCTTCTGAAGCCGGAACTTCATTTTCCGCAGTTGCTTCAACGTCACCTGCGTTTTCTGTCTGTTCAGCTGGTGCTGGAGTTTCCGCAGGTTTCTCCACTATTTTGAGGGACCCATCCGGATTGTGCTCGCGGCGAGGTGGACGTGGAGGTATGACAATACCTTCTTCTGGAGGAACATCTTCTTCAACAAAGTCTTCCTGACTGTCAAATGTGATGTTTCCGTTGAGGGTATCCTCATCAAGACGAACCTGGAACACCTTTGTGACTCCGGATTCTTCCATTGTTACACCAAGCATTGTTGATGCCCCCATTACAGTATTTCTGTTATGGGTGATGACAATGTACTGGCTGATGTTTCCAAAGGCACGCAAAGTGCTTACGAATGAGGAAACGTTTTTGTCGTCAAGGGCTGCATCAATCTCATCAAGGAGACAGAATGGTGAAGGACGTACCTGATATGTGGCAAAGAGAAGTGCGACAGCCGTCATTGTCTTTTCACCACCGGAAAGCAATGAGATGTGGGAAAGTTTCTTTCCAGGCGGCTGTGCGTAGATGTCGATACCGGATGTGAGTACATTTGCCGGATCAACAAGTTTAAGTTCTGCCTTTCCTCCGTTCATGAGGCGGCGGAACATGTTGTGGAAATTCTTCCTGATCTTGTTGTATGTATCAAGGAACATCTCAGAAGACTTTGTCTTGATTTCTTCGCTTACGCGCACAAGATTCTCAAGGGTCTTCTTTGTGTCGTTGTAGCTTGCCTGCTGGCGCTCGTAGCGTTCCTTCTCTTCAGCAAACTGCTCGACGGCCATGAGGTTTACCTGTCCCAGATCCTGAATCTTCTGTTTTGTTTCAGCAAGTTTCTCACGGATGACCTGAACGGGAGTGGTGATCTTGTACATGCGTTCCTCAAATTCCATGAGGTCGCGTGAATAATTGTCCTGAAAGTTCTGCTTGACGTTCTGGATTTCCGTATCGTTCTGGGCAATGGAAACATTGAGTTTCTCATACTGGGATTGATACTTGTCGCGTTCTTCCTGCTTTTTCTTGAGTGTGTTCTGCTTTCCGGAAACCTTGCTGTTGCAGTCATCAATCTGTTTCTTGATGCTTTCAACTTCGTCCATGATTCTGGAACCCTGCTTTTCAATGTCGGAAATCTGTTCTTCGATTTCGGAAAGCTGTTCCTCGACTTCGTCACGGCGCTTGTTTTCTTCGTAAAGCTCGTTCTCCTGTTCCTTGAGTGAAACTTCTTCCTGGGCAAGAGAACGTTTGAGTTGTGAAATCTGCTGCTCGCAGTTCTTTATCTGCTGGATCATGGCGGCCTGGTTTACACGCAGGTCTTCCAGTGTCTTTCTGTATTCGTCTATGCGCTTGCCAAGTTCAACATTCTTTTTTGCAAGCTCTTCATTTTCAGTCTGGATGCTTTCAATCTGCTTGAGGTTGTCCTGAATCTCCCTGTCGATCGTACGCTTCTGGGTGATGATACCTTCAGGAGAAAGGAAGTCATCGATGAACTGTGGAGTTGTCTTTGTGTAGGATTCTACGCAAAGTGCAAGCTCATCAAACATTGTGACAAGATCCTGGAATGCGCTGACTGCATCAGTTCCCATCTTTGCCGAGTCTTTTTCAGAATGAGACGGAAGGGAAGCGAAATCCTTGAAAATGTTTGCACGTCCATTGGCGAAAATCTTTATCTTCTCAAGCTGAGTGTTGAGCTGGTCCTTTGCCTTTTTGTTTGCAGCTGCGGAATATCCCGCATCCTTCAGTTTTGCGTCAAGTTCGGTGACGATGTCTTCAGTAATGGCTGCCAGCTTCTTCTGAAGTTCCGTACGGGCGCTGTTGAGATTGAGGATCTTGCCGCCGTTTGTTCCGATTATCTTCTGGTTTTCCTCAATCTGCCCCTGTGACTGCTGGATGTTTGTTACAAAGCCTTCAATGTTCTTGTTGATGTCGGAAAGTTTTTTGTTAAGGTCATGAAGGTCTGCATTCTGGCTGTCGATTTCCTCATGATATTCGTCGATGCGCTGCTCGATGTTCTTTATGCGGTTTTCAATCTGTCCGATTTTTTCACGGCTCTGGCTCTGCTGAATGTGAAGCTGCTGTGCCAGTGCCTTCTTTCCGACTACGTCCTGCTGAAGTTTTATCGCTTCTGTAGTCTTCTGGTTTACCTGTTCCTGGAGGGACTTGATCTTGTCAGTGTTCTCGTGGAGTGTGTTGTAGATCTCCTCAATTTCCTTTTCTGCCGCAACACGTTTCTTGTCTGCCTCATCAAGGGCCTGCTGGTGATGGGTCTTGTCCAGGGTGAAATTCTTGAGCCTTAAAAGCTGTATGTCCAGTTCGTAATTGAACTTGTCTTCATTGTATTTGCGGTATTTCGCAGTTTTGTCCGACTGCGCCTTGAGTGTCTCGTAGCTTCGTTTTGTTTCTGCAAGTCCTATGTCGATCTGCGCAAGGTTTGCCTTTGTGCGTTCAAGTTCGCGTTCTGCTTCCTGGACTTCTGCCTTTGAACGGCTGATACCTGCTGCTTCTTCAAAAAGATAGCGGCGGTCTTCCGGTTTTGACGAAAGAACCTGGTCGATCTTTCCCTGTTCCATGACAGAGTAGGCGGCTTTTCCGACACCGGTATCCATAAACAGCTGTCGAACTTTTGTTGCGGTTACCTGTTCGCCGTTGATGAAGTACTCATTTTCTCCATTGCGGTATATTCTTCTCTTGATTGCAATCTCAGTTTCCTTCATTGCAAGAAGGCCATTGTCGTTTGCTATTGTAAGGGTAACTTCTGCCATGGAAAGGGCAGGTCTGGATTCCGTTCCGTTGAAGATGACATCAGCCATGCTTTCGGCACGGAGATTCTTTGACTTGTTTTCCGCCAATACCCATTTGATGGCATCAACGACATTACTTTTTCCACAGCCGTTTGGGCCAAGGAGCGCAGTAATTCCGTCTGCGAAATTTATATGTGTACGGTCTGCAAATGATTTGAAACCGAATATTTCAAGACTTTTTAAAAACACGTGTTTCCCCTGATGGGCATCCCTAAAAAATCAAATCATAGAGATTCCATAATATAAGTAATCTATTCTATCAAATATAGGAAAACTTATCAATTAAGCAAGTTCAGTTTATTCCGACATCAGGTCGTTGGGATCTACCAGTTCACCTTTGTAGAGCATTTTTGGATAGACCTTGATCTTGAGCTTTTTCTCAAGCTTTGCGTAGTTCTGCATTTCAAAAGCATCGCCGATCACACAGTTGATGCCGGATTTCCCTGCACGTGCGGTCCTTCCGCTTCTGTGGATGAAAAAATCATCTTTTTCAGGAAGATCCATCTGGACTACATGGGTGATTCCCGGAATATCCAGTCCTCTTGAAGTAAGATCTGTCGTAATGAGAACCTTGAGCTTTCCTGAGCGGAACCGGTCTATGGCGGTCTTTCTTTCCTTTTTGTCCGTCTTGCCGCTCAAAGAGGCGCACTCTATGTTCTTGTATTTGAGTTTTGACGTAATGTTGTCAATCTGGTCGTTCCGGCTGGTAAATACAAGCAGTTTTTCCGGTTTTACGGCGTTGATGAAACTTCTGAGGGTGTCGATCTTGTCACGGCGTTCCGCGAATATTGCCCAATGGGTTATCCTTTTCCTTAAAACATCTTCCATAGGTAAAGTTATGAGTTCAATTCTGTCCTGTTCCGTCTCGCCCTCGTTAAGTCCGTTGCGTGCTTTCTGTAGTATGGTTCTTGTGTAGTCACTTACAGTGGCGGAATTTCCAACAAGCTGAACTTTTCCAGGCAGTCGTTCAAGAAGACCTTCCGTCTCATCCCTCAATTCCTTGCTCAAAAGTCTGTCTGCCTCGTCAAGGACAAGGGTTTCTATTGCATCTGCCTTAAGCTTTTTCAGGTGTATCAGCTCCAGAAGGCGCGATGGCCCACCTATGACTATCTCAGGCTTTTCCCTGAGCATGTCGATCTGGCGTGCAATCGGTGCTCCTCCGATCAAAAGTGCGCATTTTACGGTGCTGACCGCCTGCACCTGGTTTTTTATCTGGGCCGCAAGTTCATAAGTCGGTGAAACTACCATGAGCCTTACGTTTTTATGCGGATTTTCCGTTGCCATGAGGCGTGTCAAAAGGGGGAGAAGGTATGCAAAGGTTTTTCCCGTCCCAGTTTCGCTTTGGAACATTATGTTTCGTCCTTCAGCAACGAGAGGCATTGCTTTTGCCTGGACTGCTGTTGGTTCAGTTATTGAAAGTTCGTTCAATCTGTCTATAAGGTTCTGGTTGATGTTGAAGTCTGAGAAATTCATGGGTCTAGTATAGAAATTATTCCGACAAATTGTAAGTGCCTGTCGGTACAAAAAAAGAAACCCTGGATTTTTCGGTTTTGCCTGCAAAAATTGAATTTCTGTCCCATTGGCAGTATAATCTGAATCATGAAAATTGGAGTTGATACCTTTGGCCTTGAACATGGAAATTCCGGCCTTGGTTCCTATCTTTTGTCTCTTTTGAAATGTCTTCCGGAAACTGACGGTGCCGACATAGAACTTTTTGGTCCTGAAACTGACCGCTATACCTATTCCTCCAACAGGAGTTTTGCTTACAAAGGTCTTGATGTAAAGGATAATTATGCAGCTGAATATGCATGGCATAAAAGAAAGGCTGACAAATTCTGCAGGCGGAACGGTTATGACATCGTTTTTTACACTGAAGGCTCCAGGCTTGTTCCGGCAAACTCTAAAGTCTCATCTATTGCCGTCATCAATTCCATACTGAGCAACGTTCTCGAGGAAATGAGTTTTTGGGGAAGGAAACATATCATCAAGGCTTTGTCCTCAATGGACTGCATAATAGCATCAAGCATGTTTGTAAAAAAGGATATTGCAAGATGTGGTGTGAAATGTGGAAGGATTGAAATTGTCCATAACGGAATCGACCACAGCCTTTTCTATCCTGAATCTTCCGTTGAGAGCTCTGATTTTGTTGATATAAAACCCTTTGCGATCAAAAAGCCTTACATCATATATGGAAGCAGAATACAAGGCCCTGAAAAAAAGCATATCGAACTCATAAAAGCCTATACACTTTTTAAGGAAAAGACAGGACTGCCACACAGGCTGGTGCTTGCCGGCGGTGGAGGAGATTACTGTGATGAGGTCCAGAAAGCTGCCTTCAACTCAAGTGCCGCAAGTGACATTTTCATGACGGGATTTTTTCCGCGCTCCGGTTTTCCTGAACTTTACAAAAATGCTGAAATCTGTGTTTTCCCTTCTGTAAATGAAGGGGTCGGTCTGCCGGTTCTTGAGGCCATGGCATCCGGTATTCCTGTAGCCTGTGCCAAAGCAGGTGCCTTGCCGGAAATCGCAGGTGAAAATGTTCTTTATTTTGACAGCGATGATGTTGAGGATATTGCCAGATGCATAGAACAGATTGTTTCTGATGAAAAGCTGAGGACAAAACTCGTGGAATCGGGCCTGGAGTGGGCCAAGCGCTTTTCATGGGAAAAAACAGCCGGCGAAACGGTGGCCATAATCAAGGATGTTCTGAAATCCAGGAAAAAATAGATTCTTCTTTTGAAAAATAGAAAAGGGTTGTCTTGATCAGACAACCCTTGCTTTTTATGCGTATTTCTGCTCGATGAGCAGGGATTCTGCCGAAGGTATCCTCTTCTGTTCAACAATTTCCCTTGTGATGACAAGTTTTTTCTTTCCCTTTACGCTTGGAACCTCGTACATAAGGTCAAGAAGAATATGTTCAACAATAGCTCTGAGCCCGCGGGCACCAGTTTTGCTCTTGATCGCAACTTCCGCAATCTGATCAACTGCTTCATCGTCAAAGCTCAATTCAACATCGTCAATGGCAAAGCTTACCTGGAACTGCTTGGTGATGGCGTTCTTTGGCTCTATGAGGATCTTCTTGAGATCATCCTTGTTGAGTTCCTTGAGGGCTGTCGTCATAGGGAGACGGCCAATAAGTTCAGGTATGAGACCGAACTTTACAAGGTCATCGGAAGTTACCTGGCTCAAAAGCTCCATGCGCTCTTCACTTGAACGGTGTGTTCCTTCAGCTCCAAAACCGATGGATGCCGTTGAAAGACGCTGTTCGATGATCTTGTCGAGGCCTACGAAAGCTCCGCCACAGATGAAAAGAATGTTTGTGGTGTCGATTTCAAGCATTTCCTGGTTTGGATGCTTTCTTCCGCCCTGAGGAGGAACAGAAGCCTTTGTTCCTTCAAGAATCTTGAGAAGGGCCTGCTGAACTCCTTCACCTGATACGTCACGTGTAATCGAAGTATTTTCACTCTTGCGGCCTATCTTGTCGATTTCATCGATGAAGATGATTCCGCGTTCAGCGGCTGCGATGTCTCCATCGGCGGCGTTGATGAGCTTGAGAAGAACGTTTTCTACGTCTTCACCAACATAACCTGCTTCAGTAAGGGTTGTGGCATCTGCAATTGCAAACGGAACATTGAGTTTCTGAGCAAGTGTACGGGCAAGGAGAGTTTTTCCGCTTCCTGTAGGACCAAGGAGAAGGATGTTTGACTTTTCAATCTTGATTCCGTCTTCAATCTGTTTTGCCCTTGGAATCGAAAGCTGTTTGTAGTGGTTGTATACAGCTACTGAAAGAACTTTCTTGGCATAGTCCTGACCAATAACGTACTGATCAAGATATTCCTTGAATTCCTTTGGAGTAGGGATTGTTTCCATATCTATCGGAGCCAGATTATGGGCTTCATCGTTGAGAATTGTCTGGCATGTCGTTATGCAGTGCTCACAGATACAAATCTGGTCGTCCGGTGAACGTACAACGCGTCTGTTATCGCTTGCCGGATGTCCGCAGAAAGCACATACTGGCTGGCTGGATCTACCGAGTCTGGCCATCACTTAACTCCTTTTTTGGCACTATTCATGATGTGGTCGATAATGCCGTAGTTCTTGGCATCTTCCGCAGGCATATAGAAGTCGCGTTCCATGTCGGCGGCGATCTCCTCTTCTTTCTTACCTGTCTGCTGAGAAAGATATTTTATGCTTAATTTCTTTAAGCGTCCGATTTCCTTTGCCTGGATCGCAATGTCGCTTTCCTGTCCCTGAGTTCCACCCCAAGGCTGGTGAATCATGACTCGGCTTGAAGGGAGGGCATAGCGCTTTCCCTTTGTTCCGCCTGCAAGAATAATGGCACCCATGCTTGCTGCCTGACCCATACAGATTGTCTGGATGTCACAGCGTACATACTGCATCGTGTCGTAAATTGCAAGTCCGGCAGTGACTGAACCGCCCGGGCTGTTGATATACATGCTGATGTCTTTTTCAGGATTTTCACTTTCAAGATATAGAATCTGTGCAACAATAAGATCTGCTGTCTCGTCCCGGATTTCTCCGTCTACAAAGATAATTCTGTCTTTCAAAAGACGTGAATAAAGGTCATAAGCTCTTTCACCGTTTCCGCTTCTTTCAATAACTGTTGGCACCAGTGAATTCATAAATTCGTTCATTAATTTTTTCCTTTTTGTTTATGTTACTAATATAAATATAAGCAAAATTGCGGAATTTGCAATAAAAGCCGGCAAAAATGACTAAAATAATGGTTTTTTCTGATTTTTGAAAAACCAAGATAAAAAAAACCAACCACAAAGATGAAATCACATGAATATGCGGATTCTGTCCCTGTGGTTGCTGTCATGGAAAGAAAAATTAGTTGTTCTTGAACAAGTCAGCGAATTCTACTTTGTCACCCTTTGAAACCTTTACCTGCTTGTAAAGTTCATCAAAAAGCTTTCTTTCCTTGAGTTCGTCGATGATGTATTCCTTTGCACGTGGCTCGTCATAGTACTTCTTGATTTCTTCGATCGAAGTACCAGATTCCTCAGCCATAGTTGCATATTCTGCTTCAACTTCTTCCGGTGTTACAGAGATGTTCTTTTCACGGATAAGTGCGTCAACGATGAGGCGGGACTTGAGCATCTTTTCAGCATTTCCTGTCATCTGTTCAAGCATAGTATCCTTTGACTGACCGCTTGCTGCAATCATCTTCTCAAGCTGTTCTGGAGTTGTGCGGAACTGCTGTGCCATCATCTGCCAGCGGTTTTCCTTTTCTGCGGCAACCATAGAAGCTGGGAGAACGATAGGATTCTTTTCAACAAGCTGCTCGAGGAGTGACTGAGACTTTACTTCAGCAATCTTTCTCTTGAGGTTTGCCTGAAGTCCCCTGGTGATGTCTTTCTTGAGGTCATCAAGTGTCTTGTACTTTTCGCTTACGTCCTGAGCAAGATCGTCATCGAGGGCAGGGAGATCGCGAACCTTGACAGCCTTGACTGTCACGCTGATCTTCTTTGTCTTTCCGGCGAGTTCTTCGTTTGAATCATCCTTTGCGTATGTCTTTGTGATTTCCTTTGTCTCGTCTTTCTTCATGCCAATGATGTCGTCATCGATCTTGTAGATGTTTTCTCCAGTTCCAACTGTGAATACGAAACCTTCACGCTTTGAACCATCCACTACTGAACCGTCGTCGCCAAGTTCGCTGTAATCGATTGTTACGATGTTGTCCTTTTCAACTGGATCTCCATCCTTCTTGTCAACAACCATTGCATTGCGTTCCTGGATTGCCTTGAGCTCTTCGTTGAGTTCCTTTTCACCAACTTCGCACTGTGGTTCCTTGACCTCGATCTTTGAGAAATCCTTGACTTCTACAGTTGGGAAGATATCGTATACAACTGTGTATACAAGGTCTTTTTCCATGCTGAACTCAGGGATTTTGTCGTTTTCAAGACGTGGCTGTGAATATGGAAGAGGGCGGATATCCTTTGCATCTTCTTCAGCAAAAATCTGGTTCAATGATTCGTCGATAAGGTCTCCGAGAACTTCTGCCTTGAGGGATTCTCCGTACTTCTGCTCGAGAACCTTTGGTGGAACGTGTCCCTTGCGGAAACCAGGGAGCTGAACATTCTTTGCATACTTTGCGATGTTCTTGTTGTAGCCGGCAACTACTTCTTCTTTTGAGATTGTTGCAGTAAGTTTAACTGCTGAATTGTCGAGTTTTGTAACTTCCTTTGTAACTTTCACGGGAAACTCCTGAATAAAATTATTTGGCAGCCAGACTGCCTTTGCTAAAAAAAAAAGCGATTTGAAAACTCAAATCGCTTCGTCGTCGAGCGGAAAACGGGAATCGAACCCGCAACATCGACCTTGGCAAGGTCGCGCTCTACCATTGAGCCATTTCCGCAAATGCGTCGCAGCAACTGCTGTCAGATACTGCATTATTTTTAATTAGAGCGGAAAACGGGAATCGAACCCGCAACATCGACCTTGGCAAGGTCGCGCTCTACCATTGAGCCATTTCCGCAAAATTATCTATATGCGAGATGAGAGACTTGAACTCTCACGCCTAGGCACTAGATCCTAAGTCTAGCGTGTCTGCCAATTCCACCAATCTCGCGGGTGATTACTGACTGAACAAGTATGTTCAAGCTTCCGTAATGAGCAAGACTATATTAAATATCATTGGTTTTGTCAATTATCAATCGTGAAAATTTGAAAATTATTTCAATTTTTTTTCAGCCGGAACTCCAGGTGCGGTCTTGCTTTTCTTTTGCAGGAACAGGGTGGAGGAATAAAAAAACCTCTCAGATAACTGAGAGGTTTTCCTGAGCGATACAGGGATCGAACCTGCGACCCGCAGATTAAGAGTCTGCTGCTCTACCAGCTGAGCTAATCGCCCTTTTTTTATTTACCAGCGCTTGTCGCGTTGATGTTTAAGAATATATATTTTCTGAAAAAAAATGTCAATAGCAAAATCGAAAAAAACTCAAAAAAATAATAAAATCAAAAAAAAACATGCTCCCGTCCGGAACCTGAAAAAAATGCTGGGGTGCTCTCAGAGTGCTGCTGCCTGGAAATAAAAAAAAGCCAGCGGATGCTGGCTAAGGTGCGTCTGACACGACTCGAACGTGCAACCTGCGGATTCGAAGTCCGATGCTCTATCCGGTTGAGCTACAAACGCATGTAAATAAAAAAAACTGACTCTTGCGAATCAGTTTTAGGGGTGCCTGGTGGGATTTGAACCCACGACAACCAGATCCACAATCTGGCGCTCTACCCCTGAACTACAGGCACCATACAATTGATGTATAGAGATTATAGAAAATCGTTTCATTAGTCAATAGCAAAAGGATAAAAAACGCGATTTTCTATAGTTCCGCCTTGAAACCCATCTCTTCCTTTATTTTCCTAAACTTCTTTTTTCAGATGCCGAAATTCATAGAGAATAACTCTTTTTGTTTTTTTACGGAGACAACTATGGCAGATGATAAAGAAATGGAACTTATCAGTGTACTCAACGAGCAGGAAAGAATTCTCGATTCCATGCTTGATGAACAGAGCCGCATCCACGAGTGTGTTGTGAAACGCAGCTGGGAAGGTCTTGAACAGTATGTAATGACCATCAATGAACTTGGCGGTGAATTCTCCAGGGTGGATAATTTCCGTGACCGTATTGCTTCCGTTTCTGACGACATCTATTTCAAACCTGAAGTAAAGGATGTTTTCCTTCGAGTAAAAAACAAGCTTTCAAAAAGCAAGATTGAAAATGATGCCCTTGCGAAATATGTGAACGCAACAAAGGCATTCATCTCTGAAGTCATGGACAACTGCATTTCTCAGCAGCGCAATGACATCTATTCATCAAACGGAACAATGAGAAAGAATTATGCCCAGAGCATAGTTATCAACAGATCGGTATAAGGTAAAAGAGGTATAAAGATGGCTAGTTCATTTGCAGGAATTGAAATCGGTAAAAGAAGTTTGATGGCTCATGAGACTCAGATCAGTACTGCGGGTCATAATATTTCAAATGCTGATACGGAAGGTTACAGCCGCCAGCGTGTAAACATCAGGTCTTTTGATCCTATTTACCGCCCAGACCTTGAGCGCGCCATGGTACCGGGACAGATCGGGCAGGGTACTGATGTTGAAAGCATTACCCGTATCCGTGATGAACTTCTTGAGTCGCGCATTGTTGAAGGGACAAACCTTGAGACTTTCTGGGAGACCCGTGACAAGTATTATTCAATGATCGAGTCCATCTATAACGAACCTAACGATATTTCCGTCAGGACAAACATGGACAAATACTGGTCTGCATGGCAGGAACTTTCCACTTATCCTGAAAGTGATGCCGCACGTCAGGCTGTTGTTGTCCGCGGTCAGACTCTCGCAAATTCCATTCAGCAGCAGTACAAGAGTCTTCGTGGAATTGCAGATCAGGTAAATGGTGATATTGAGGCAACTGTGAAACAGGTAAATGACCTTGCCCGTCAGATTGCAGCATGCAACAACGAAATTGTCCGTGTGGAAGGCATGGGTGACAATCCAAATGATCTTTATGACCGTCGTGATCTTCTTGTTGAAAAACTTTCTGGCCTTATCAATGTGACTGTCACTGAAAGGGATCCTGATGAATTCATGGTTCATACAGATGGACAGGTTCTTATCCAGGGTGATCTTGCACGTCAGATTGCTACAGTCGGTCAGATAGACAACAACGGTTATGGAAAACTTGTATGGACAGATACAAAGCTTGATGCTGAATTCCACGGCGGAAATCTTGGTGCTCTCGTAGAACTTCGTGACAAGGACCTTCGCGGTGAAATGCAGACCTTGAATACAATGACATTGAACTTTGCTGATCTTGTAAATGATGTTCACCGCAATGGTATCGGCAAGAACAATACTACAGGAATTGATTTTTTCGTCCAGCATGATTTTGTCGAGAATGCACATGGTAACTATGACAGCGACGGTGACGGCGTTGAAGATCATTCATATATTTTCCGCATCACAGGTACAAATACTCTTCGTCCACAGGAACAGGTAGGTCTTTCCGGAACAATGACGATCAACGGTGCCGGCGGAAACATTACCGTCGCATACAACGCAACAGATACAGTTGAAGAGGTCATCAACAGAATCAACGACAGCAACGGTGAAGTAAAGGCTTATCTTGACCGCAACAATCACCTTGTACTCAAGGCGACAGCCGCAGCTCAGATTGGAAATCCTGACTTTGCAATCCGACATGTTGAAGACAGTGGTGCTTTCCTTGCCGGATATTCAGGACTGCTTGGTGGAAGCGGCTCTGACAATGCCTTTGACTGGGAACGTGCTGATGCCGTCGATGTTCTTGCAGATGCAGATTATTCAGTAAGTCCTATTCTTGATCCTGCAGCTTATGTTGCGGTCAACAGAATCATCGAAAATGACGTTTCAAGTGTTGCCGCAGGTTTTGCAAATTCAAAGGGATATGCTGAAGCAAGCGATGGTCGTGCCGCAGTAGAAATGGCCGCAATAAGAAATACAAAAGTCATGATTGGTTCTGAAAGGACTTTTGATGATTACTTTGCGGAACGCGTTACAAGTGTAGGACTGAAAGGCGAGCAGGCCCAGAATCAGCTTGCCACACAGAACAAGATCATGGGAGACCTTCGTGATCTTCGTGATTCAATCAGCGGTGTAAACATCGATGAGGAACTTGCTGACATAATCAAGTTCCAGCATGGATACAATGTGGCTGCCAAGTTCATTACGGTTCAGGATGAACTTCTTGATACTTTGATCAACAGGCTTGGCGTTTGATCAGTTATAAGACGAATGAGAGGTAAGTAAAATGCATAGAATCAGTTCACAGTTCAATAATACAGATACACAGTACCAGCTCAGAAAGCAGGAAGTCCGTCAGGCTATTGCAAACCGCCAGATCGGTTCACAGTCGAGGATCGGACAGCTTAGGGATGATCCTCTTGCTGCAGGTCATCTTGTCCGCTACCAGTCATACCTTGGCCGTGTGGAACAGTTTGAAAAAAATGCCCAGACTCTTGCTGATCAGTACAATGTTCGCGAAGGTTACATCAATCAGAACCTTCAGATCATGCAGCGTGTTCGTGAGCTTGCAGTAAATGGTGCGACGGGAACAAACACGACAGAAGATCTCAAGAATATGTCCGTAGAGGTAAATGAGCTTCTTAAGGAAATCATTCAGAATGCCAATGCAGTTGGACCTGATGGAAATACTCTTTTTGCCGGAACACGTACAAAGGGTATTGCTTTTGACGTGGTCATGGGAAATATTGCTGGTTCCAATGAAGAGCTCATCGAGAAGGTAACATATCAGGGCAACGTAGGTACAAACAGAATTGAGGTTGATGAGAATTCTTACCTTACTGTAGACAACAGCGGAAACAAAACTTTCTGGGCTGAACCACAGCAGCTTATGGGCCAGCGTGACCTTAGTGCATGGCAGGCTCTTGAGGATTCGACAATCACAGTAGATGGCGTAGACATCGCAGTAAAAAGCGGTGACAACATCTATGCAGTTGCCTCAAAGATCAATGACAGTGGTGTTGCTGTAAAGGCTACAATCGACCCTGTGACAAAGGGACTCAATCTTTCAACAACAGATTCACATCAGATCTGGCTTGAGGATAAATCAGGTTCCGTATTGAGCGACATGGGAATGATAAAGGATTCTACACAGTTCCCTCCATACAATATCGGTGAAAGCGTAAAGGTTTCTGGTGGATCACTTTTTGATGCTGTAATTTCACTCCGTGATGCGATGATCAAGGGCGATCATGAGGCAATCGGAAGCCGTGTGCTTGGTGCATTGGACAGCGGTATCAACAATCTGACTACACGTCTTGCTAAAAGCGGAAGTGATTATGAACGAGCAATGAATAATGTTCAGCGCAATCAGACAACTGAAGTCAACGTTACACAGCTTGTAAGCCGTGAAGGTGACATTGATATCACAAAGGCAATTACTGACCTTAAGATGATGGAATATGTAAACCAGGCGACAATGAGCAATGCCGGAAAAATGTATTCAAGCACTCTTCTAAATTACATGAGATAGTGTTTTGTAAGTAATACAAATACATATTGAATGTGGGACGCAGGTGTAAAAGAAATTGGAGGGACCCGCCAAGAAATTTTTTTTGAGTGAAGCGGGAGGAAACAATTTTTTTACACCGTCAGCGAGGGACCCGCATTCAATAAAAATTCATATTAATTTTTATAAAACAGGATATAATCATGCAGGTAAAAACAAAGACAATGGGAACAGTTGAAGTTGGAGAGGAGAGATTGATTTCCATTCCATCGGGATTGTTTGGCTTCGAGGAATATACGGATTTTGCACTTGTGGACTGTGAGTATGAACCTTTGATATGGCTCCAGTCTTTGCAGGATCCAAATCTTGCATTTCTGCTGATTGATCCATTTCTCATCACTGACGAATATGAGGCAGACATTGCAGACAGCGAACTCATGCGTATTGGAATCAAGGATCCGGCAGATGTTACTGTAATGACAATCGTTACGGTTCCTGGTGACGGAAGTCCTGTTACTGCAAATTTCCAGGGACCACTTATCATCAACAAGAAAAATCATCTTTGCATGCAGGCTATCCTTGACAGTTCTAGATGGACTACAAAGCACAACATCATTGAAGCCTTGAAACGGAAGGAGGCAAAATAATGCTGATCCTTTCGAGAAAAATCGATCAGAAAATCAGGATCGGAGATGACATAATTTTGACAATCATCGATGTGAAAGGTGATCAGGTTAAGATTGGTGTTGAAGCTCCTTCTGATGTGAAAGTCTACAGACAGGAAGTGTTCAGTGCTATCCAGTCTGAAAACACGGCGGCAAACAACATTTCAGTTGATGCGCTCAATAAGATTTTCAAATAAAATAAAGCAGTTGCCTTGGAATACAAGCCGACTGCTTTTCTTTTTTTTTGCTATGACAAAGCTACTGTTTCTGTTTGTTTTCCAGGACTATTTCAGCTTCTGACTTTCTGACGTAAAGAGGTCCGTCATAATCCTGCATCGGCTGCACTTTATCGGCGATCATTTTTTCTGCGATTTCAAAAAGGGATTCTGCGCAATCGGATTGAGGATCAAAACTGTGAACGGAATAAAGCGGTGTAAGTTCCGCGGTTCTTTCTGTGAAGGTCTTTGCACCTGGACCGCATACAAGCACCGAAGTCTCCGCATCAAGCTGCTTGAGAATTTCCTCTATTTCCTTGTCTTCTTCCTCACGAAGTTTTTCTCCGCGAAGATAGAAACTGTAGAAAAACTCATCTTCCTTTGCTTCGATTACAGAAAGAACCGTCTCTATGGCATTTTTGTATGGATGAGCATAGGCATCAAGGGATGGAATTCCGTAAATAGGAGTTCCGGATGAAAGATTCAAGGCTTTGAGTGCGCTCAATCCAAGTCTTAAACCGGTGAATGTTCCAGGACCTAAGGTTGTGCATGTGTAGTCAAGGTCGGCCGGTGTAAGTCCAGCTTCTTTCATTACAAAATCAATCGCCGGAAGAAGTTTTTCCGACTGTTTGATTCCGATATCATATGTGACTTTCACGATGTTTCTGTCATTCTTTACTGCGACTGTAAGTTTTGAGACTGCGCAGTCAATTGCAAGTGCGTTCATTTTGCAACCCCGTTGAATTCAATTTTACCGTTGTTCCAGTTCCTTATCTCGATTGTTCGAGTTCCGTCTGCAGAAGGAGTGATCTTCATGAATATGGTTTTTTTGGGCAATTCAGACTGAACTTTTTCACTCCACTCAATTATGCATACTCCATTGCCGTAAAGCATTTCATCAACACCCAGGTTTACAAAATCCTCCGCGCCTTCAAGCCGATATACATCCATATGATAAAGAGGCATTTTTGTTCCGTCGTACTCACTGATGAGACAGAAAGTAGGGCTTGTGATATTGTCAGAAATACCAAGAGACTGGGCGATTCCTTTTGTGATTGTCGTTTTTCCGGCAGCAAGGGTTCCTGTCATTGCAAGGATATCTCCGCTTTTCAGCAATGAGCCGATGGCTTTTCCAAGTTCAATGGTTTCTTCGGAAGTAGAAGTATGAAATTCAAAATCCATGACTTTATTATAGTTCAATGAACAGTTTTATGGAATACAATGCCAGGGCAAAAAAAACTCCGCAATGCATCTGCAAAGCGGAGTGTAAATTCAGTTTAAATCTTGATCATGTCTGAGGCAGCTGGTCGTCTCTTGCCATCACATCTATAAATTCCTTAAGGGATTTGTTCAAAGGGATTACAGGATAGTCAATATCTTTAGGCAGTGGATCAAGGTCGACTGTACGAATTCCAAGCGGATTCATTTCAACAGTAAAACTGATTGGAACGTCAACCACATTGGCAAGAAATTCGATTTTTGCCTGGGCCTTGTAGTGGTGGATATAGTAGATGTAGCCGTCTTCTTTTGTTATTGAATGTAATTCCAATACCTTCATAGTTCAATTATAACCCATTATATCAAGAATAACCGTAAATTACGGAATAAATATCATTTTTTACATATTGTTCTATGTTCGTGAATTTTATGTGCAGAACGAATGTTTTTTTATCCTGCATCACTTTTGTTGCGACAATCGACCCCTGGGCTTCATACTTTTTTTCCATTCCAGGAATCGTGAATTCAATGTTGAGCAACTGATTTTTAGAGATCGGAAGTCCACAGAAAATCTTGCATCCCGAAGCTGAAATATCTTTCATCACTCCAGGATACTTTTTCTGCTGGACTTCAAGGATTTCCTTTTTGTCGGTTCCGATATTTTTAATTGCGGAAAAATAACATTCCTCATCCATCGACATACGTTTTGCACCACGGCGCTGGACACTCTTTATCTGAGTGCTGTTTGTTATGAGCAGGTATTCCTTTGGACCGTTGAAGATCTTCTCGTATCTTGCGGCGCGACTGACCGCATTGAATGACTGCCCCGACGGAAATGTAAATGAGAATTTTACTTTGTCGAGGGCTTTGGGTTTTAAATTTGCCTTGTCCATTGCTTCAGGGATTTCAATGTAGAATCCAGAATCGATTACTTTTACAACTTTCACATTCCACGGAGAGTTCTTTGTGTCATAGAAAGTAATTGTCTGGTCCTGTTTGATTCCCCGTGTTGACGATATCACAAGTTTTCTGTTGTGTGCATTTTCAAGCTTGAAACGCAGTTCAAAGAAGATTCCGATCTTATCTTCGTTGCGGGTCTGTTTAGTCGTCATCCTGACGAATTCTTCACGGAAAAGATCGTTCAGGTCTTTGACGGATCGATACAGGTAACGGATGTTTTTTGCCTTATAGCGACGGCATATGTGCCACAGTCTTATCTTCTCCAGGGAATTCAAACTGGCTTCTTTTGCTACGTAATCTACGTCTTTTAATTTTGTTTCCCTGTTTTTTTGTGCCTCAAACCATTCTTTTGTGTGCGTTTTTGCGATGGCCTTATAGATGATAAATGCAGCCAGAGCAGCGACCGCAAGTGTAATGATTACAGCTGCACTGAAAACATAGAGAAAACTGAACTGTCTTGCATCAACATAGGACATTTAACTCTCCGTATTGGTTCGATTCATCGTTTTGCAGTTCCTGTTACAGACGGAACTCAAAACTTCCTATTTGCCAAGTATTTTTCCCAGTGACTGGGAGATTGCCTCAAGGCGGGGTGCGATTTCATATTCACAAAGATCACCGGAAGTGACTGTATCCTTGGATTCAAGGGACTGTTCGAAGTCTGCTACTATCGGCGCAAATTCCTCAAAGAAATCTGTGATGTTTTTGTCATTGATGATTATTGATTCATAAAGTTCCGGGAAAAGGGCACACAATGTTGCCGTATGGCAGAATTCATCGATTGCATCTGCAAGAACGGCGATCAATGTATTTGCTTCCTTGTCTTTACCGCTTTGGAGTGCGACCGGAACCTCAGACATTTTTTCAGACAGTTCAGCAAAACGGTTCTTTGAGATTTCAAGACTGTCAAGAAGGTTTGCCTTTGCAAGGACTTTAAGTTCAATCTTTGTGTCGTCCTTGATTTCCTGGGATATGGCACTGTCGAATTCTTCCGCAGGAATGGAACTGCCGTTTATCTTGATTCCGATTGTAGTTGCGTCATTTTTAGAAGCTTCTTCTTCAAAGGATCTGAGTACGTCACCGATTGTTTTTTCGTTTTCAAGTGTAATGTCAATTTTTTCTTCGTTTACGTAGAATTCCATCTGCAGTCTCCCAGTATGATCTGTCACTTCATTATCGGAAGAAAAATGACACTGTTAAGTAAAAAATAAAGGGGAGCTTGTAAGACCAGAATTCAGGATGCCGGTAAATTATTTGCGCTGATTCTGGTTTGCGAAGTTCTGGAGGGAATTCTGCTGGCTTTCAAGACTTCCGAGAGAACCTTCCATCTGGGCATACTTTCTCTTGAGTTCAGCTTCCTTTCTGTCTAGCTGTGTCTGAAGCCTTGTAATTTTCTGGTTTGAAGACTTAATCTGGGATTCAAGAGAATTTGTCTTTGCGGAAATTATTCCTCCTGACTGAACCCATGATGTAAGCTGCTTGTCCAGCCTGTAGCCGATTCCGTTGTCAACGATCAGGTCTCCGTCGCTGTCATATCCAAAGAGATTCTTTATCTGGTCAATATTTTCAGCAAGGGCGGCATCAAGTTTCTTTTCATCAACCTCAAGATAGCCTCTCATCTGTGATGGCCTGTATCCGCCTCCAGCGTTGCCACTGGCATTTGTCGAGACTCCAAGCTGGGCGAGAAGTGTGACTGTGGAATTAGCATCATATCTGTATGTTCCAGAAACAATCTGCTGCATTGCGGACTTTCCGCTTGTAAGTATCATTTCTCCCTGGAACATTCCAAGGCGTTCCTTCATTTTTTCCTGTTCGTCATCGGAAAGATAATCAAGTTCGCTTATGAGTTCCGGCTTGTTCTGTGAGAGAATGTTCATCTCCGCTACAGCCTGGTTGTATTTGCCTACGAAAGTGATGATGGCATCTTTTGCGGATTCCGTGTCTGGACTGATCTTTATCGTAGCAGGCTTTTCCGTCTTGTCGTGAATGTGGAGCGTCAGGTGTGGAATAACGTCATCGATGTCGTTTGATGCGCGTGTCATCGTTATGCCTTCATATTTGATCGTGGCGTCCTGTGCCGTTGAGATCGCATGCTTTGCCTTGAAGCCTGTGGATTTTTCCTCCCTGAACATGTTGGGCTGGGTCATGGTTATTTCCTTGCCCGTGTTGGAATTCCTTACAACCAGGGATTTTGCGTCCTTGTATTCTTTAAGCGGAATTGTGACTGTCGTAGTTCCGTCTTTGCCTTTCTTGAGATACTTCTGCGGAACCGGATGTTCCTTGCCATTGGAATCCTTTATGTAGAAGAGCTTGTCGTTTGAAATTTTTACAGGTGAAGGCGGAACTTCTGCTGACGCTGTCTCCTTCTCAGTTTCCTGAACAGGGGGTAGTGTGGATTCGCTTGGATTGTTGAAAACAGTGATGCCTTCATATTCAATTCCACCTGGAACCGGCAGTTCGAGAATGTCGGATGGTTCATGGTCCTCTATGGTTTCTCCCTTGAGTGTAGGATCTTCCACCATCTTCTCACGGAACGAAAATTCTATCCTTCCATTTTTCCTTGCTGCTCCGTCTTCCGGAAGATCAACCTCAAAGCCACCGCGAGCGCCGATAACAACGCTTTCGTTTTTTACTTCAACTCGGCTTTTTGACAATTCAGGAATTCCACGCTGGGAAAATTCTTCCAGAGACTGTGGAGTGTATATTTTTTCTGTTGAAAATTTTACAGATGTTTTTTCGGTTGTTGATTCACCGATCATGTCTATTTCTTTTGCAAAATCAAAGGCTTTGTTCTTGAAAATAAGCCGGTTGCTTTCGCCTGTCTTGAGGCTTTCTATGAGAAGGGATTTTTTATCTGCGCTTACACCGATGAGGCTTGCCTTGAGCGTGTCTCCACCGCGCTTGTTGAGGGCTGTTACGAAATCACCGAGTTTTCCGCCTTTCCAGTTGAAGTCAATGTTCTTTTCTCCAACCTGAAATGTGTACTGACCTGATTTTACCTGATATTCGGCATCGATTTCTGTACTTAAAAAGCGGTCTGTTGCTGCAGGCTGAATCACTTCAAGTTTGAATGAGCCGTATTCAGCCTCCCTTCCTGCATCCACAGTAACCGCCCCTTCGTCTGATGATGATGATAGTTTGTTGTTGAACGGGTTTTCGAAAGAATATAAGGTCTTGACGCTGTCCCTTAAGGTGGACATCTTCTGGTTCATACCGCGCCATGCGTCCTGCTGGCTTTTGTAAGTTTCTACCTTTTCCTCTTCTTTTGTTAAAGGAAGACGTTCCTTCTCAATGAGGGCTTTTACGAGATCATTAGTTTTGTATCTGTCACTTACACCGGGTATATTAAGTCCGTCTGCCACTTTAAGGGTAACCTCTAAAAACCTCAGTTTTTTGAGGCTTTCCTTATATCATCTCATCGAAGAGCACACCGATGGCATGCTTCATGCGTGCCTGGATCTTCTGTATGTCTTCCGATGGAATCTGCCTGATAACTTCATTTGTTGATGCATTCACTACAGTGACAACAACCCTGTTGGTTTCGCTGTTCACGTTGAACTGAAGCTTGTGTCCTGTAACCATGTCCGACAGTCTCTGCAATTCCTTTGCCGAAGCCTCTATGTCAGCCTGGTTCTGTTCCATGTTCTGCAGAACTTCAGCAGCCGTAGTCGGCATTGGCGTTTCTACATCCACCTTTGGGGCGGGTTTTGAAGCGGAGAGAGAATTGTAGACATTTCGGCCATCCGTTGCCATCGTCCGACCAATCATACCAATCGTATTCATGGACATTTCCTCCTGAAATGATTTTTGAAATAAAAGAGTGGGGAAGGGGGCGCACCCCTCCTCATCTTTCACGCTTGCCGTCAAAAAGAAGACATCCAGAATTCTCTTATTCAACAAGCGAATTGTTCAGCATAAGCTGTGATCCCAGAACTACTGGAGAAGTGCCAATACGTTCTGTGACTGGCTGTTAGCCTGTGCAAGCATAGCTGTTCCAGAC
>JAEDDW010000203.1 GCA_016293645.1 Treponema sp.
CAGGCTTAAGCATTGTATAACATCTGTTTCCCATGGGTGAAAATATATCAGAATGAGGTATAAAATTCAATTTGGAAATTCGTTGCTTAATTAATGCAAATCTAATATATGAAACCTGCTCTCGCACGGAACCATGCCAAAGCTGCTCCGGTGCTCCTTTCCGTCAATAAAAGCAGCAGGCTTTGCCTCCTGAGTCCTGTTGGTTCGCAGGTCGCATTTTGTCATGAACCCGTGCTACGCAGGTTTCATGCTCTTTTGCTTCAGCATTTGTTTTGCAACGCTATCAAATTGAATTTTACAGTTGCTTGGATTTTCACCTATGCTCACTCTTTTAATGTTTAATTTTTGCAAATGTGTTATATTTAAAGCATCAACTTATACGGGGTACGTCTATGAAAAAGATCTTTTATGTATTGGCTGCGGTTCTGGCTTTTGTTCTTGCCGGATGCAAGAGCACCAGTGTCTCACAGAAAGCAATCACACCTTCTGCCCTCTGCGGAGAATGGAAGATAGCAAGTCTCAGCGGTTTTGATTCCGCAAAAATTCCAGAAGCGACTCTTTCGGTCATGGCAAGGGAAGAGGACGAATATGCCATAAACGGATTCAGCGGCGTAAACAGATTCTTTGCAAATCTGAAAAACACACCTGATGCATTCCCCATCGGAGACCGTCTTGCTTCCACAAAAATGATGGGTGCTCCAGACGACATGACCTTTGAGGATGTTCTCACCAACGTGATTGCAGTTTCTTCTTCCTGGAAAATTGAAGACAACACTTTGAAGATTACAGCCGGAACTAAAACAGCCGTCTTTGTCAAATAGGCAGCATTCATAGTTCCGCCTTTAAAATCCCCTGTCTTGAACGGCATGGGATTTTTTTTATTCCGTGGATATGCTACAATCCTTTCATGGAAAAGAAATTAAATTTTTTGGAACAGAGAATCCTTAAAGACGGAATTGTAAAGGAAGGAAATGTCCTCCGCGTTGACAGCTTCCTTAACCATCAGCTCGACGTGGAACTTCTCGAGGAAATCGGAAAAGAATTCTACAAGAGATTCAAGTCAGAAAAAATCACAAAAGTGCTTACAGTCGAAGCTTCAGGGATTGCAATCGCATGTTTCGTTGCACAGAAATTCAAGGTGCCTGTCGTATTTGCAAAGAAATCAAAATCCATCAATCTTAGCGACGATGTCTATTCAGCAGAGGTTGAATCTTTCACACACAAGACAAAGAACACCGTTGTAGTCACAAGAAAATACATCAGCAAAAATGACCGTGTGCTTGTCATCGACGACTTTCTTGCAAACGGTGCAGCCCTCCAGGGTTTGATTTCAATCCTCAACCAGGCCGGGGCAACTGTTGCCGGAATCGGAATTGCCATTGAAAAAGGTTTCCAGCCGGGCGGTCAGTTCATCCGCAACCTGGGATACCATCTTGAATCCCTTGCCATCGTTGAATCAATGGAAGTTGAACCAAAGAAAATCAATTTCAGAAAATAAATGGATTGCTTCGCCTGTCTGCCTTAGCAGCCCGGCTCGCAATGACGTGGCTGACTTGCAACTACGCAGCTGACTTGCAATGGCGTGGCAACCTAGCAATGACGCGGCAACCTGCAATGACATGGCTACTTGCAATGACGTGGCAACCTTGCTATGACGCGGCTACTTGCAATGACGCGATGCCTAGCAATGACATGGCTACTTGCAATGACGTGGCTGGCAAAGGGTACCGTCATTGCGAGGAGCTTTCGACGAAGCAATCCACATGCCGGTAAACAAACAATACAAGTGATAAAATAAGGAGTAGCATTATGGAAACAATGCAGGAAATCTACGAACTTGACGGAAAGATCAATCCGCTCAAGGGACTTCCATTCGGAATGCAGCACGTTCTGGCAATGTTCGTTGCAAACATCACGCCAATCATGATCATCGCAGGTGCATGCGGTGTGGGACAGGAAAACGTTGCCCGCCTCATTCAGTCTGCAATGCTCATCGCCGGTATCGGTACATTCATCCAGCTTTTTCCGCTCTGGAAAATCGGTTCACGCCTTCCAATCGTAATGGGAATCAGCTTTACCTTCGTGGGAATTGCCTGCGGAATCGGTGCACAGTTTGGCTACG
>JAEDDW010000063.1 GCA_016293645.1 Treponema sp.
CCCCACTCCGCATAGTAGTCATCTATTTCCTTTACCAGTTCCGGAGTGAGAACTGTACCCGTCAAAGCTTCCTTTACTTCCTTCATTGTTACGATGGCACGTGCAGGAAAGCCGTATTTTTCCGTGATTGTATCAAGGGCGCTCTTGCTGCAGTCTGCCGATGCCTTTTCCATTCTGTTGAGGGAAACCATCTCGCCAACAACTGTCACCTTTGCCTGACCTGTAACTATCGGATATGTCTCTTCGATTGATTTTCCGGAAGTAGTAACATCCTCAATGATCACAACTCTGTCACCATCTTTGAGTTCAGATCCAAGAATTGCACCCTTGTCTGCGCCGTGATCCTTTACTTCCTTGCGGTTTGAGCAGTAGCGGATTTCCTTTCCGTAGAGTTTCTGATATGCGATTACTGTTGTTACGGCAAGCGGAATTCCCTTATATGCAGGTCCAAAGAGAACATCAAAATCGTCCCCGAAATTTGCATGTATTGCCTGGGCATAGTATTCACCAAGCTTTGCAAGCTGGCTGCCTGTTACGTATGCACCCGCATTCATAAAGAAAGGAGATTTTCTTCCGCTCTTGAGAGTGAACGAACCAAACTTCAAAACCTGGCACTGAACCATAAAATCAATAAATTCTTTCTTGTACTGTTCCATGGCTACAGTGTAACATTTTTTTTCCGTCATTGCGAGACATGCAAGCGGCAGGTGCTGTTTCCCGTCATTGTTGCGCAAAATGGATATTGAAGCCCATTGTTCCTTAGGGGAAAAAATGTTAGATTTGATTCGCATATTTATTAGGGAGGTTCAGTTTAAATATGAAAAAGACTATCATCGCTGCAACAGCTTCTGCACTTTTCTGCATCTCGGCTTTTGCACAGGTTCTTCCTGCACCACAGATCAAAAACACAACATGGACAGGATTCGGAAATCCTTATGCTGGCGACACAATGTTCTATGGAGTCACAGACACACTGCAGGCCCGCGTTGATACAAAGGGTCTTGTAATCGAAGGAATGCTCAACACAGCCTTGCTTGCAAATTTCAACAACAAAGGTGACGTTGACAATTTCACATTCGGAACATCAAACCAGAATGCCCTCAACCTTCACTACGGAAGACGTGGCGGAAGATTCTCAAGCGACAACACAAACAAGACACTTTCTTATTCCAACGCCGTGAATTCACAGAACACACTCCAGGAATCCTACTATGTGAATTTCATCTACCACATCACAAAAAATTTTGATGCCGGTCTTGGTACAAACCTCAACTGGCAGGTAGGTCCATGTCCACGCTACGGAGCATGGCTTTGGGAACCGGGTGCACACAGCCGCCAGGGTGGATTCTCAACAAACTACGATGACAGAGGCGGAGCCCGCGCAATCACATCAAGTGAAGACTTTGGCACATACAAATACTACGTAGACGCCCCTGGATCTGCAGACGTCGTTGGTTTCGTCCCTTACGCAAACAAGTATGCAAAACGCGCACTCGGTGTAAGGTTCAGGACAGACAAGAAAAGCGACATCGGACTTGAACTTGGCGTTGCGATTCCAAACGGATTCAACACAGATGATCCTGCATCAAATTTCGGAGCAAAGATCACTCCATGCGACTGGCTTTCCATCAGCGCAGCACTGGAAGGTGCTTTTGACGACAAGGCAAACTTCTACACCGGTGCTACAATCGGATTCAAGAATTTCGTGCTTGATGTATACTTTGCCGCAGACAGCCTTTTCTCTGATCCAAAGGATGATCAGGCATACGGACTTGGAGCTTCCGTCTCCTTCATGATTCCAAAGACTGACATTTCAATCCGTCCGGAAGCAGGCTTGAACCTCTTTGAAAATGACAACTACACAAGCGCATTCTACACTGGATGTGAACTTGACCTGCCACTTTCAAGAGACTTCATGGTAAGCCTCTGGGGATCATTTGCCTCAGGTTCAAAAGACAAGAGATGGGATGACAACAATGCGACAAAGGATTGGGACGGCGGAAAAATCTTCAACATCAAGCCTGGACTCAAGTTTGTTCTTTCAAGAAACACATCCATCGATGCCTACCTGAATCTTGAAGACAGAACTGCATTTGACGGCAAGAACAGAAAGAGCTGGTCAAGCGGACTTTTCGTAACTTACGTATTCTAAGCCATTCATAGGCATAAAGAAGGGCTGTCCCATAAGTATTTTTTCTAGGGTCATTGAGCCGCCTGTCGAAATGATCAGATCACTAAATGTGATGGTTTCGACTGCGCTCAACCACCCTGAAGTTACTTTTCAAGACAGCCCTTTATATTTTAAATGCGTCGATCATTTTTTTGCAGGACTTCTGCTGATGAATTCCTCAAACTGGTCAAACTTGTTCTCCAGGAATCCCTTTGAGTGAATGGACTGGCTGTTCATCTTGAGCATGCCCTGCAGTTTCTTGAAATCAAGGGCAGCCTTTTCATCCAGGAGGCAGGCCTGCTTCCTCAGCACAGCACCAAGGCTTATGGCAAAGCAAAGATCCACAACGAACAATCCAAACACGATTCCCACCACAAACGAAAACCACGGATGGTCAATGAACCACATCACCATTTCCCTGAATTTCGGATAAAGCAGAAAGTAATAAACTGCACTTAAAATTCCCCAGAACAGAGTGAACTTTGGACAGACGATGCCCTGTATGTTCCCCCATTCATTGGAGTAGTCCCAAAGCTGGATGTGCATTCCGCTTATGAAAATCTTTCCCGCGATGAACTCGACCAATGTCATGAACAAGGCCATGATAAGAAACATAACGATGTAGTATGGAATTCCGGCTGTACAACTTTTGAGAATGCTCTTCTCCACGGAACTCAATATAAAAAGAACGGTGGCACCAAATCCATAAACCGGAAGCCATGGGCCTGTAAGAAACCCCGGATTGAACCAGAGCTTCTGTGGATTTCCTTTTCTATAGAATCTGCGGAAAAAGAATTCGATGCACCACCCTAGCATGCATCCAAAGAAAAAAATGTAGGCTATCACTATGAACATTCTGTAGGCATTCAGCATATGTCCCTCCTGGAATGCAGTTTTGCGCACTCTATCTCAAATACTACCGCCAAATCCTTTTTTAGTGGAGTGTAAAGAGCTTTTTCCTCGATTTTACGGAACGCACTCAGGCTGATGTTTTTTGCCCCGTATCTTGCAATGTTGTCTGTATAGCTCTGGCTGTCCACGATCATTCCGCCGCACTGGATGAAGCTGTTCATGAAAAGTATGAAGGCGCTTTTACTTGAATCACTTTCCTTTGTGAACATGCTCTCACCGCAGAACACGCTGCCCATGAGGACGCCATAAAATCCGCCGGCAAGTTCATCTCCATGCCAGACTTCAAAACTATGGGCATAACCTTCCTCGTGGAATTTCGTATAGGCTTCAAGCATCATGTCACCTATCCAGGTACCGTTCTGGCCTTTACGGTTCTGCATGGCACATTCAGTCATGACCCTGGTGAAAGCCATATCCATGGTGTAGGTATAGGGAGTACGTTTAAGGAATTTTGCCGCGCTTTTTGGAATATGGAAATCAGAGGGCATAAGAACAAAACGGGGATCCGTTGAATGCCATACGACAGGTTCTCCGTCGTCTTCTGAAAACCACGGAAAAACTCCCTGCATGTAGGCGGAATACAGAAGCTGAAGGTCAATGTCTTCTGTCACCGCGCATATGGAATTTCCGAATTCCTTATAATATGTTCCCGGCTCGGGAAACTTGTATATTACTGTTGGATCTATGAGATTACCCGGCATTTTATCTCACCGCCTTCAATCACCGCTTTTACCTTACCACCGTTAGTTAACCTTCCGAACAGTAGTTCGTCTATCAAAGGAGAGGCTATTTTTTCTTCCGCATAGCGCTGAATGTTTCTGGCCCCAAATTCCTCACTCATGCCCTGTTCCGCCATGAATTCAAGGACTTTCCTGTCCATTTCAAGGGAAACTTTCCTGGCTTCAAGGCGCTGCCTGATGGATTCGACAGATTTTTCCGCTATTTTAACGGCCATTTCCTTTCCAAGGCGGTCAAAATATACGATTTTATCAAGCCTGTTGCGGAATTCTGGCGTAAAAGTCTTTTCGACTGCGTCTTTAAGTGTAAAACGGTCGTTAGTTAGCCTGTCTCCGGTACCACCAAATCCAAGGGTATTTCTGCCCATATCCCTTGCTCCACAGTTGCTCGTAAAGATGATCAGGCAGTTTCTGAAGTCGGCTTTGCGGCCCTGGCTGTCCGTCAGAGTTCCGTAGTCAAGAACCTGAAGAAGCGTATTATAAATATCCTGATGTGCCTTTTCTATCTCATCAAAAAGAATCACGGCATGACCTTCCTTTCTGACGGCTTCCGTAAGCACTCCGCCATTTTCATATCCTACATATCCTGGAGCACTTCCTATGAGGCGGCTGATGGAATAGGATTCCTGATATTCGCTCATGTCAAAGCGCAGAAGTCTGATCCCAAGTTTTGCAGCAAGCACCTTCGCAAGCTCCGTCTTTCCGACACCTGTAGGACCGACAAACAGAAAACTTGCCTCAGGTTTTTCAAGATTTCGGAAACCTGCCCTCGCCTTCTTGACGGCATCGCAGACTGAAACCACAGCCTCGTCCTGGCCAAAAATTTCGGTCCTGATGTTCTCCTCAAAGTTCTTCAGGTTTTCTTTTTCCCTGCCTGAAACATTTTCCAGCGGAACTTTTGCATTTCGTGAAACAACATGCCGGATTTCATTTACTGTGACCCGGCTTTTTCCATTGAGCCTTGCATAGACTCCGCTTTCGTCGATGACATCTATGGCTTTATCCGGCAATCTTTTTTCCGTAAAAAACCTTACGGAAAGATCCACCGCCTGGGCAAGACATTCCGGTGAATATCTGACCTTGTGGTATTCCTCGTACTTTGGAACGATTCCCTTGAGTATCTTCATGCACTGGTCACGGGTAGGCTCAAGAACATCGATTTTCTGGAAGCGCCTTGCAAGGGCCCTGTCCTTTTCAAAACTCTTTGTATATTCCTCAAAAGTTGTGGAACCTATGCAGCGAAGGTTTCCTTTGGCCAGCACCGGCTTCAGGATGTTTGCCGCATCAAGAGTTCCGCTTGAGTTGGTCCCAGCACCGGCTCCAATGATTGTATGGATCTCATCGATGAACAGAATTGCTTTCGGCTGCTTCTGGAGTTCCTCGACGAGGGTCTTAAGCCTTTTCTCAAAATCACCGCGGAATTTCGTGCCGGCGATAAGGGAACTCATCTCAACGGAATAAATTTCCGCATCAAGCAGAAAGTCAGGGACATTTCCCCCGGCAATCCGTTGGGCAAGACCTTCAGTGATGGAAGTTTTTCCAACGCCTGCATCACCGACATGAAGAGGATTGTTTTTAGTACGACGACAAAGAATCTCAATAGTTCGCTGGATTTCCTCATCACGACAAATTACTTTGTCCAGCTTGCCTTCCCTTGCCTGTTCAGTAAGATTCATCGCGAATTTTGAAAGGGTTTCATCTGTTTCCATCCCAATGGAAGCTGCGGCCTCCTCTGCGATCTGCTCAAAGTTAATTTTTGCCGGATCAAAGAGTTCCGGATGGTCATGCTCAAACTGCCTTGCCGCAACAAGGAATTCCATGTTGATGCCATGCTTTTTCATAAGGAACGAAGCATGAAGCCTTGTATCCTGAACCATGGCAAACAGATAATGGTACAGGGAAACCATCTGGGCTTTTTCCTTTGAGGCAATTGATTCCGCCCTGTCATACAATTCATCATAGAGAACGCTATGTGGCGCGGCATCGCCGTCACCATACTTTATCCTGTCTGTCGGATTGTACTCATCAAGATATTCAAGTACATCCTTCTCCAGGGACGGCAAATTTATATTTGGATTGATTGAAAAGTGATAAATCACCGAACTGTCCAGCATGCAGAAAAGGACAAGCTCCGGCGTTGCATATTCAAGACCACGGTCAAGGACAATTTCCTCAGCCTGATCCAGGATGCTTCTTAGTTCTTGAGATAGTTCCATCAGTCTTCTTCCACTGTAATCTGTAAAGGAAATCCAGCTGCCCTTGCCTTGTTCTGTGCAGAACGTGCTTTTGTAGCTGCAATGTCATAAGGATAGATGCCCGCAATGCCCTTGCCCGATTTGTGGACCTCAAGCATGACGGCGCTGGCTTCTTCAAAAGTCTTGTTGAAATCAACCATCAGAATTTCAACTACAAATTCCATGGTCGTATAGTCATCATTGAATAGGACAACCTTGTACTGTGGCGGAACATCGAATTCCACCTCCACATCTGAATCTGTCTGATCCGAATATTTGTTCTCTGGCATAACTAGTATCCTGCTGATTTGGATCTTTGAAACAACCTATTAAAAGCTTTCGGCAATCCACTGCCCGATCTTCACGCGGTATTCTCCGTCTTTAAGCCCCTCAAGAATTTCCGGCAGAAGAGAAATTCTGTCCTTCTCAAAAAGCATTGCGATCGTAGAACCATGGAGGTCAAAATAGCCTTTTTCCTCTCCCTTCTTTACAGAACAGTTCTCATGATGGTTTATGATTCCACCGACACTGAAAGCACCGATTTCCACGGAAGCAACGTCACCGAAATTTTCCGTATGCATGATGTTCCAGCTGCGGCGATTGAGCGTAAAGACCTTTAGTTTTTCCAAAGCCAATGGCTGGACGCAATAAAGTTTCCCCTTTATGAAATGGTTTTTCTCAAGAGATGCGTTGTCGCTGTAGATATAGCGGTGATAGTCTGTTGCGCACAGACGGAACACAAGGCACTTGCCGCCGATGAATTTTTTCCCTGCTTCCTTATCCTGGAAGAAATCCTCGAGACTGTAGTCAGCACCCTTGATGCGGAAAGTACTGTCCTGTGAGATGTCATAGGAAGTCAGAAGGCTGTCACATGGACTTATGAAATGCGATGGATCTGGATCAAAGACAACTGTCTCTTTCTTCCTGGTAAAAAAATCGTTGAAGGAATGGAATTTCCGACCTTTCCACTCATCCATGTTTATGCCGTTTTTCCTGATGAAAGGCTTGATGGCCGGTATTGAAAGAGGAGTACGCAGAAGAAATCCAAGTATGGCCGGAACCTTCATCGCAAGCATGATTTCAAGAACAACCCTGCCTGGTCTGGTTCCATAGAGAAAAAGAGTCGATCTGTCGTTAGGTTCTTTTTTCATGCAGAATGCCTAGTAAAGAGCAAGAGCCACAATCTCAGCAAGACCAACAAAGATAAGCACGACCTTTCCAACGAGATTAGGCTTTACAAGCTTGAAAGGAGTGATGAAGGCGATTCCACAGATGATGAGGATTGCCGCACCGACATATTCGCTGAAAGGACGCCTGATCACATTGCAAAGATCATAGATCGCAGGAAGAATAAGTGCAATGGATGTTACAGGAAGACCAAGGTAGAGATGCCTTTCTTCCGTAGTTCCCTTCTGGCGCTCTGCTTCGTCTACATTGAAGAACGCAAGGCGGATAAGAGCACAGAGAAGATAGCAAGCACAGATTATTGTTACGATATTATGGACCGGTGGGAGAGGGCCAATCTTGAGGTTGCTTCCCTCGCGGCCAAGCTCATAGACAATCATTGACGGGAGTACGCCATAGCAGACAAGATCGCTCATGGAATCAATCTGAATTCCAAAGTTTTTCTGAAAGTCGGTACGGTTCTTCTTTGTTGAAGCAACCTTTCCGTCAAACATATCAAGGACTCCCGATACCATGAGACACAGAAGCGCAGCCTTGTAATTTCCATCAAGAACATAGCTGATGCCCATGAAAGATACGATCATGGCAACATAAGTCATCACTACTGTGTAATTGTAAACTCCTAACATTTTTATCCCCTAAAATAATTTCCTACATTTTTCCAAGGTAACCGAAGATGATGCTGTAAGCCAGAATCGTCCATGGTTTTGAAGTGACAAGTATCATGAAAAACTTTTTGTACGAAAGGGTAGTAAGCCCGGAAAAATAGCACAAAAAGTCATCAGGAGAAAAAGGAAAAGCAATTGCAATCCACAAAAAAAGGGGATAGCTCTTCCTGTTCCTGTTCATCCACTTTATACACTTGTTGTAATGTCTTTCTCCCATAAGGGAACGGACAAAAGACACTCCAAACTTCCTTGACAGAGCAAAAGCAAGCATAGAGCCTGCGCAAATTCCTATATAGCTGCAGATGAACCCCTGAACCGGCCCAAAAAGCGTGGCACCGACAATGCAGCCCAAAGCTCCGGGAATCACAGTATATACGACCTTTACACACTGGAAGATCATGAGAATGAGTGGGCCATAGATTCCGTAAGACAGAATATAGTCCTGAAAAGTTTCCGCAGATTTAAAATGCCCCGCCGCATACTCGTGGACAAAAAAAACTGTCACAATGAGCATGAAGACGGCAAAGAAAACGGTAAGAACTGTTTTTACTGTTTTTCCTGTAGAAACCTGATTTTCATTTTCTTCCATAGTTCAGACAAATTTAACACAAAAAGGAATGAATTTATAGATGTTATTATGTTTTTTAAGAAACAAGGTTTTTCAGGCGGAACTCCATTGATGCCCTTGCTGGATCCCCATCAGAAACGCAGGAAAAACCACCTGTAGATTGCGTCAAGACGTTCGTTCATCAGCTTTTTTATGAATCCCCTTATGCTGAACATCTTGAACACATTGTCGTAGTTTGCGTCAGCGGAAATATAGAAAAGAATGTCGTCTCCCAGATCCGTCACATGGATATTGAGGGCAAGGTTGTCTTCCTTGCATGCATGGATTCCAAAAAGTCCCAGAGGAACCTTGTTGCGGATGGTAAGATAGATCTCATCATTTCTTTGTCTGTAGTCCAGGGCAAATTTCAGATCTCCAAGAAGCCTGTCATGCTGGTAGCACAGCACTTTCAGACCATCGCAGTTTCTGCGGATGTCGTCAGGTATTTTCTTCTTCGACTTGAGGCTTTCCATGGTATAGACTTCCCTGTAGAGCAGGGACCCCTTCGGATGGTTTTCAGAAAAACGGTAACGCATTCCGCTCATGGTGGAAATGGCCGTCAGGATTTCTGCCACATCCTCAATGGTGATTTTCTCATAGTTTCCTGTTCCGCTTTCCATCAGTTCCGACTTGGAAATCAAATAAAGGAATTCTGCGGTATAGGGACTTGAGTTTTTGACTATGCGGTTTTCATTGAGTTCCGCCTGGAAAAAACATCTGGGCACAAGGGTGAGATTTTCGTCTTCCTCTTCGTGTATTACGCTTACGGTCTTTTCATTTTTCAGCTGCTCCAGAAATTCAGCCGGAACCATCTGGTCCACCGCCGAGGACCATGCAGACCATAGAGGAAAAATAAAAACTATGAAGGCAATCCATTTTTTCATGACTTGTTCTTCTCGATGCAGGATTCCTCATTGTAGCACAAGTTCCATGATAATGAAAAACTCATGGAACAAAATTGACATTCGAATATTTACGTATTATATTCATTATTGTAATTATTACAATCTTTAGACCACACACTTTTGGAGGAACTTATCATGAAGAAATGGCGTTGTAAAATCTGCGGATATGTACACACAGGAGACAATGCTCCGGAAATCTGCCCACAGTGCAAGGCAAAGAACCCTTGGATGGAAGTAAAGGAAGAGGCCGGTTTTGCCTGTGAACATGAAGTCGGAAGTGCACAGGGACTCGACCCGGAAGTAGTACAGGGACTGCGCGACAACTTCAACGGTGAATGCAGTGAAGTTGGAATGTACCTTGCAATGAGCCGCCAGGCTGAACGCGACGGATATCCGGAAGTTGCCGAAGCATACAAACGCTATGCCTTTGAGGAAGCGGAACACGCAGCAAAATTCGCGGAACTTCTAGGCGAAGTTTTGACAAAGGATACAAAGAAAAATCTTGAGATGAGAGCTGATGCGGAAGCCGGTGCGTGTGAAGGAAAGCTTGCCCTTGCAAAACGCGCAAAGGAACTTGGGTACGATGCCATCCACGACACAGTCCACGAAATGGCAAAGGACGAGGCACGTCACGGTGCAGGTTTCAGAGGATTGCTGAAAAGATATTTCTAATTGATTGCTTCGTCGCAAGCTCCTCGCAATGACGAAACATAACAGCGTCATTGCG
>JAEDDW010000204.1 GCA_016293645.1 Treponema sp.
ATATATGATTAACGCGCCCTATATTTTTCAACCAGGGAATCAGCCGTATCAACACAGACCGTGCATGGAGTTTTATTTTCTGCCTTGATCGCACGGCAGGTTTCTGCTCCGCATGCGGCTGCAAATTCCGCCTTGATTTCATCGGCATGATCCGGGACTGCCTGTATTGCCGCAAACAATGCACCACACAATCCTTCTGGTGCTCTGCCTCCTACATAGGGAGCATATTCACTTACAATGTCAGCACTCCTGTACAAATCCTTCCACTTGTTTGCCACAGCCTGAGCACAGTTATGTCCGTAAGCTGGATTCCTGAATGTATCTGTTGCCTTCATATTTTCAATTTCTCCTTTACCAGAATGTCACATCAACTGCAGAACTTTTCCAGATTTGCTTTCAAAAGCAAGTATCTTTCTTTTTTTTCCGTTTCATTCCAAATCGATTCCCGGGTATCCAGCAGAGTATCAACGGATATGTCATACACCAGATCCTTTGCATCTTCACCAAACTGTTCACATGTAAGATCAATGACTTCTCCGCCGACATAGTTGTACCAGTGCTTTCCGTGTTTTGTTTTCATTCCGTATATCTGTCCACCGAAAATATCCTGAAACAGGAAAGCTGTTATGGCACACTGTCCACAGGTTTTATTTACACTGCTATATTTCTTTCGCAAACGTTCCGTACATGTATCTACAGTCCAGCAGGAATCCAACGCCCTGTACAGGTCGTCTGGAGTTTCTATACCGGCATATGTCTTATTAATTGCGATAACGTTCGTCAAACCAGAGTTATGATAGTTGTATTTCATGTTTACCTATATATGTCAATTATAACATATAAATGGAATAATTAATCCAGGTTCAGCTCGCTTCTGGCAAACAATACTGCCTTACCGCAGATGATCACACGGTCGCCCTTTACTGTACAAAGCAGTTCGCCTGTTCTTTCAGAAGCCTGGAATGCGTGGATTTCATTTTTCCCAAGCTTCTCCGACCAGTATGGAGCTATCATGCAGTGAGTGGAACCAGTTACAGGATCTTCATACAATCCGATGTCAGGAGCAAAAACCCTTGATATGCAATCATAGCCACCGGAACCTTTTGCCGTAACACCGACACACAGTCCGCCAATTTTTAAGAGATCTTCCCTGGATGGATTAATGTCACGGATTGTTTTTTCATCATCAAAGACACACAGAACATCCCGGTCCATATATGCTTCCAAAGGACGTACTCCGAATGTTTTTTCCATCTGGTCAGTAACATCGGTTACATTCAAATTGAATTTTGGAAAATCCAAGGAAATTCCTTCCGATGTTCTTGCTGAGATGAAGTCTCCCTTGAACCTGGTGTGAAAGACAATCTGTTCCGCCTGCTGTTCATAATAGTTCAGGATGACAAAGGAAGTCGCCAAAGTTGCATGGCCACAAAAATCGATCTCAGCAGCCGGCGTAAACCACCTGAGATCATAGGTTCCGTCTGAGTTCCGTTTTGTATAAGCTGTCTCGGAAAAATTATTTTCCTTTGCAATGCTTAGCATCAGTGAATCTGACGGCCATTTTTCAACAACGCAGACCGCAGCCTGATTTCCGCAAAACAATCTGTCCGTAAACGCATCAACAATATACTGGATCATAGTCATTCATTCCCCGAGGCGATCCATGTGTCGTCGTCACCATGGTAATAAATGAGTTCCGGAATGTTTTTATTGCAGCACGGACATCTGTCATCTGAAAAATTTATCTGGCTGTAGCAGAAGGGACAGAAGGCAACAGTATCATTACCGGCAACGACAGCAAATGTTTTGTTTCCAAAAATCTTGAAGTTGTACCCTTCTCTTGTATCCACGATTTCCATTTTGATTCCCCATTTTTTTTCCTAAGTAAAACATTATTTTTTTTATCTTTCAAGACATGGGTTTTCCTGAGGAAAAATAAAGGGCCTCATCCTTTGTGAATCTAAGGCTTCAAGAGATTTTCCACCAGGGCTTTCAAACCTTTTTCCAGATACTCTCGGCTTGTCGCAACGTTGATTCTCTGAAACATCTCCCCTTCCCTTCCAAAAATGTTGCCCGGATCAAGCCAGAGATTTGCATCTTC
>JAEDDW010000064.1 GCA_016293645.1 Treponema sp.
GGGCCCCAGCGGCGGCTTAATTGGAAACTATGTTGTTTACCCAGACTCCTTTTCTTACTAGCACTATTCCAATGGCACACTTGATGAGATCCAGACATTTTACGATGAGGTAGATCATTATGATTCCCATGGCGGTGTAGCGCGTAAGTACGAATGCCGCCGGAACTATGAAGACCCATACAAAGACGCTGTCGAACAAGAATGTGATGAAAGTCTTTCCGCCTGATCGCAATGTAAAATAGCAGCCGTGGACTACGGCAAGAACTGGAAGGAACACTCCAGTCTGCATTATGAAGTTTGCGGCAAAATTCTTGACTTCGTTTTCCGTGTTGTAAAATGCAGGAAATAGATCCTTGAAAAGAACAAGCACTCCACCAATTACAGCACTTACAACAAAAGACAGGGCAATCATTCTGTTTGCCGTGGACTTTGCCTCCTCGTTTTTTCCTGCACCCAGAAGCTGGCCTGCAAGAATCGAGATGGATTCACCGATGGCAAAAAGGAATACATTGAAAAGATTTGCCATGGTGTTCGTTATGTTTATCGCCGCAACTACGGCAAGTCCGCGAAGGGAGAAACTCTGGTTCAGCATGGTAAGTCCAAGGGACCAGAGGGTCTCGTTTGCAGCCAGAGGAATTCCCTTGATGACAATTTTCTTTACAAGGGAAACCGGTACCTTGAACGAAGCAAAAGCACCATCTATGAACCTGCATTTTTCTTTATGGGTGTGGGTCCAGACAATTTCAATTCCGGATTCAACAAAACGTGAAACAACAGTGGCAATAGCAGCCCCCTTGACACCGAGTTCCGGAAATCCGAATTTGCCAAAAATCAATAGATAATTGAGGATGAGATTCACGAAAACTGCAACGAATCCTGCTTTCATTGGAACGGAAGTTTCGCCTATATCACGAAGCGTTCCTGCATAAACCATCCCAAGTGCAGTCGGAATCATGCCTATGAGCATTATCATCATGTAGTCCTTAGCATGACGCATGGTTGCAACTGGGTCTCCTACGCTATCTGATTCGTGAATGAATTTTTCCATGAAGTATTCGCCAAACAGCAGAAAAACTGCCGCACCGGCAATTGTTGCAATTCCAACAAGATAAAGTTTGATTCTGAAAGTATCCCTTACACCTTTATGATCGCCTTTGCCAAAAAACTGGGCTGTAAAAATTCCGGCTCCGCAGGAAGAACCCCAGACGCAGAGTATGAAAACAAAAAAGAGCTGGGAGAAAATGCTGACTCCGTTCATGGAATCAGTTCCGCATCGCCCAACCATAAGATTATCGAGAAGGCCAACGAAATTGGAAATCGTATTCTGAATTACAATCGGAAGAGTAATGACCGCAACGTTCTTAAGGAATTTTCTGTCGCCGAAAAATTTCATAAGTGCATTCTATATTAAATGCTGCCATTATTGTAGATGGATGATAAAAAAAGTATAATTCGGCTATATAAATCATATGCGGATTGCCAGACCTGGTTCCACGACAATCTGATACAAGAGGTATAAAAATGTTGCTTGCAAAAAGACTTGAAAACCTGCACCCATACGTTCCGGGAGAACAGCCAAAGGACCGCGTATACATAAAGCTCAATGCAAATGAAAATCCATATCCTCCATGCAAGGCTGTGGCAAAAGCAGTTAAGAAAGCAGTGGCAAAAAACATAAAGAACCTTGGGCTTTATCCTGATCCAGACAGCAACGAACTTCGTTCTGCAATTGCAGAAATGCTCAACGAAACCGGCGGATGCTTCAACAACTCCAGGGAAGCAAAAAATGCTCTTCCATTTACAATCACACCAGACATGATTTTCTGCGGAAACGGAAGCGACGAGGTATTGAGTTTTGTTTTCTACACTTTCTTTGACAGCGACCGTCCGCTTGTAATGCCGGAATTCACATACAGCTTCTATCCTGTATACTGCGGATACTACAACATCCCCATGTGTCAGGTTCCGCTTAAAGAAACCTGGGAACTTGACGTGGACAAAATGCTCGAGGAAGCAAACAAAAACGACAGCGCCATCATCTTTGCAAATCCAAATGCACCGACAGGAATTGCACTCAAGCGCGCAGAAGTTGCGGCAATGATTGAAAAGGCGCCGAAGGACAAGATATTCATCGTTGACGAAGCCTATGCGGATTTTGGCGATGAAAGCTGCATTCCTCTTCTTGAAAAATACGGCAATCTTGTGATCGTAAGGACATTCAGCAAGAGTCTTTCTTTTGCAGGAATGAGACTTGGTTACATCGTGGCAAGTCCTGACCTTGTTCGTTCAGTGTTTACGGTAAAGAACTCTTTCAACCACTTTCCAGTTGACTTCCTTGCTCAGACAGCAGGAATCGCAAGCTGCGAAAACTATGACTACTGCGAGGAAAATGCAAGAAAGGTCGTTGCAGAAAGGGAAAGCATCACCTCATTCCTTCGTGAGCGCGGTTGGTTCGTAATCGATTCAAAGACAAACTTCATCTTTGCAAAAAAAGATGGTGTAAAAGGTACAGACATTTACCAGGCAGTCAAGAAAGCCGGAATCCTCATCCGCCACTTTGCAACACCTGGCATCGAAGAATTTGTCCGCATCTCAATCGGAACAAAAAAGCAGATGGACCTCTTGAAATCAGTTCTTGGGGAAATCTAGGGTCTTGGAAGACTCGTACTGATTGATTTTCATACAACTAATAAAGGAAGGAATCTATGGAATTTCTTGTAATCAGCGACATTCACGGCAATCTTGAAAACCTTGAAAAACTGAATCCAATGGCAAAGAAAGCCGACGGAATCATCTTTGCAGGCGACTTCACCGAATTCAACAATGAGACAACAGGTCTCCCGGTTCTAAAAGCCCTTTGCAAGATGAATGAAAACATTTTTGCAGTGCGCGGCAACTGCGACTATCCTTCCCTTGAAGAAGAGTTCGAGGCAAGCGACATCAGCTGCGAGCGTCAGCTTGTGATGCACGAAGGACTTGCTTTTGCTGGAAGCCACGGCGGAAGCAAATTCACAGGAACAACACCTGACGAAAGAACGGAAGAAGAACTTCAGTCAGACTTCAAGATCATTACCGATGAAGGAGCCCAGGAATGGGACAATCTTGTTGTCGTTATGCACAACCCGCCAAAGAATACCGACTGCGACAAGATTCCAGGTGACATCCATGTAGGCAGTGAACTTTCCACAAAGTTCATTGAGGAATACAAGCCTCTCGCCGTAATTACAGGACACATACACGAAAGTGCCGCAATATGCAAAATTGGAAACACTACAGTGATCAATCCGGGTGCAGTACTCGAAGGAAAGTACGCCTTGCTGACAGTCAGCAGAAAAGACGGAAAGTGGACTGTTGATTCTGCAGAACTCAAGACACTTTAATTCACAAAGGGGCTGTCAAAAAAGAATTTAGGCCAGGATCACTGCGCCGCAATGTCGAAATGCACAACAACACTACAGGGTGATTTCGACTACGCTCAACCACCCTGAAATTACTCTTGAGACAGCCCGTCAACAGTTTATTTCAATCTGTTGTAGATCTCTTCTACTTTTGGGCGTGCTTCAATGAACACGTTGACAATCTCAGGATCAAAGTCTGTTCCGCTACCCTGTTCTATGATCTCAAAACACCTGTCCAGCGGCATGGCATCACGATTTTCAACGAGAGTCGCAAAGCCCATCACCATCTCATTATGATACTTTTCAAGATTCTTGATTGCTGGATTTTCAAGATGGATATAGACACCAACAACAGCAATGACAACAGAAAGGCTGGTTCTCAAGAGTTCCGGGAAAAATCCCTGGACAACTGTCATGACAGCAGGAAATCCAAGACATGAAATCAAGGCAAGCCGTTTTTTCTTCTCGACTTGCCTGCTGAAATTCCATCGAACAAAACAGCAACCACAGCGACATGGTGAAGGATATGATAGATGGTAATTTTCCCAAGCCGCTTTTCTTCACAGAACAGATTATGGCTTAGAAACAGCAGAATCAAAAGGCAGGAGATCTGCATTTTTGCACATTGAAAAAAAGCAAGCATATATAAACCTTTAAATTTTATTTTCTGGATCCGCGTCTGTCTCCAGCAGAACTTGAATAATAGGAACGTTTATCCTCATACATCCGTCTGTCCGCTTCCTTTTCAAGTTCCGCCAGACCGGCATCAGGGAATTCCTTTGCAGAAACCAACCCCTTCGAAAAGCTCAGGTTTTCAGAAAATTCTCCATGCCACTTGTTTTTGTTGTCCTGCATGCGCTCAAGGCAGGCAGAAATTTCCTTTTCAGTTCCGTAGAGAATCACGACAAATTCATCACCGCCAACACGATAAACAGTACCAAAAGAGGAAATGGCAGAATTCAATATTCCCGCAACGCCGACTATCAGTTCATCGCCGGCCTTATGCCCCTTCGTATCATTGGTGACCTTAAGACCATTGACATCGACCCCCATGAGCCATAGATTTTCAGCGACACCTTCATCCTCAGATTTCTGGACAAAATCCTCATAGGCATGTCTGTTGTACAAACCGGTCAGTTCATCAGTATTCGACATGAGAACAAGATGCTCTTCCTTTCTCTTTATTTCATCAATGATTCTGGATATGAAGACAATCTTTGAAAGTTCATTCGTTTCAGCTTGATCACGGACAAAAGAGAAACGAACCCACAGATCGTCTGCGTTGATTACTTCAAGAGAAATATCCGACTTTCCTTTCATTCTTTCAGAGAGAGTCGACAGGTCTGCAAACTTCAGGGCCTCTTCCCTGTGTGCCGCACATACCCTATGCCGCAGGATTCCCCAGAGCAGTTCCTGAACGGAAGAATCCCTATAATGCTGTATGTAATCTCTGATGCTCTCAGTTGCCTTTATTTCATAAAGTTCATTCGTCTTGAAATCAAGAAGGTGCATCGACAGATAAACCGAGGCAATGGACTTGAGGGAATAGAACTCATAGTCTTTCTTTTCCATTGTTTTCTTCAGGAGATTTGCCATTTTCAGTTCTTCCTTCTTTTCATTGTCTATGTGCTCAGTCAGGAAAACAACACGATCAAGAATTCCTTCCTTATTTATGAAAGACGGAATCATGGTGACTCTCAACCACCCACTGGAAATTGTCTCAATTTCTGCCGAGTACAATCGCTTTCCGTTGAGTATTGTCCTCAATTTTGAGGTTGAGGTAAAATTCTTGAAATTGCCAAGGCTTTCGGGAGATATGTCATAAACAAATGAATTGAAATCAAAAGGCATCACGCCGTTTTCATCTATGTAATTCCTGTAGATATCATTTGGATCCCACAAAACCTTCACAGTGTTTTCAACCAGATTGATGGAAACAACTGTGTAAAAATTGCAAAGCAGGGCATTGGAAAGTTCAATCTCCCTGAGAAGCTTATCATTATACTCGCTTATATCCTGATGATATCCACGGAGCTTGACCCCCCGGCCTTTATGATTTTTATCAAGGATTCCACCGCACCTTACGGTTATCTTTCCACGGACAGGATGATTGTATGGATAGATTACCTCCGCAGGTTTACCGCTTAGCATTTTATTGATACATTCAAGAACCTTGGGAACGTATTCACTTTCAATCCTGTCGTACCAGAAAATATAATTGCCTTCCGGATGGAGGCCTTCCTTGACACCAACAATTTTTGCGGTAGTCGAATCAATATGAAATTTTGGAGTTCCGTCTTTGAGAATGAAATACCAGAGTCCAAGATTTGCGGCATTAAGACAGTTGCTTATGTTCTGATATTCATCCTGATAATTTTTTTCGATACGGTTTCTTTCATCAATGATGGACTGGATGTCGCGGGTAGTAACGTAAACAATATTATTGCTGCCATTCTCATTCTGAGCAGGAGTCATGACACACTGCATGGTATGATAACTACTGTCGATGAAATATTTATTTTCATATGAAAAAGATTTCTTCAGAGACTGAAGGAATTCCGGCTCATAGTAGGAATGCATCAGATCAATGTAATCTGGATGACAGGAAAGGGAAAGCTGCTCCTGGGTTGTCTCAAGAGAAAAAGATCTGCCCGTCGTATCAGGATAGAACTTATCAAAAAGAACATGAACCGTACGTGAATCAACATCTATCACCCATACAGCATCGGTAAAATACGACATGTTCTCAAACAGTTCGCGGTTGTATGGCATGACATTATTATCGTCTTTTTGTTCCATTGATCATCTCATTCCTTTTTAGTCAGTGGCATTTCAGATTATACTTGAATATACCATATTTTTTTTAAGATCGTATGATCTTTCCCCTGAACACAGATGAAACCAGTTTCTATCCGCGCCTGTATTTTTTGCTGAAGAACTTGGAAAATTCATGATGAAAATTTTCTTTGCATGAACGGGAAACTGAAATGCGCTGCTCCCCTTCCAGGATTATCTCATCATTGGCAATGCTTGTGATTCTCTTGATGTTTACAAGATAGCTTGAATGTGGAATGGCAAAACCTTCATCCTTGAGTTCTTCCGCAAGAACGGAAAGTTTTTCACGGGAAATTATTTTTCCGTCATCGGAATAAATGGCAGAATTCTTTGAAAGGATGATGCTGCATCCATGCTTTGCCTTTTCGATATATAGAATGTCATTGACCGGAATCATCACAGCCTTTCCGTCTGACACAACTTCTATTGTCTTCTGCTGCTTTCTGCGCTTCATCTCCAGAAGAAGATCATCTACAGTGCGGGCGATTTTTTCCTTGTCTTCGTTCTTCAGGATATAGCGGTAAGGGGAAACTTCAAAATGTTCTGTCTGAGGTGTAACCACCGCGGAACAGAAACATATCACCGCAGTCTGGTTCTTTTTTCTAAGCTCAAGGGCAGTTTCAAAACCACTCATAAGTCCCATCTGCATGTCTATCAAAAGCAGATCGGTGTTTTCCTTCATATCCTCAAGATAGCTCAAGCCGGAATTAAAAGTATGGATGTTCATCGATGCCATATCATAATACTGGCTCTTTTCAACACTCATCTTAAGCTGAATGAGGTCACTCTCCGTGTCATCACAAATTACAATCTCGTACATTTTTTACTCCTGTAAAACTCAACATCAGCATTGGTCATGGAACATCACCGTCTGAATGTTTCATCTCCTTTTTTTTGGCAGACAGATACTTGTCGTAAAGACACCGTCATCTATTTCCATGTCATAGACTCCGCCGTATTTCTCACAAAGAAGCCTGACATTGAAAAGTCCGATTCCATGCTGACCCGGCTGATCCTTTGTGGTAACCATCCTGCCGTTTTTTGTTTCTATATTCCTGAAATGGTTTTCAACAATGAACATGATGAAATTTCCATCAGTCTCAAAAAGCTTTATTCCTACCACGGAATCACATTTGCGCCCGATGCTTTCCTGCCATTCACGTTCAGCTCGAACCGCATTGTCGATGAGATTGCCGAACATGGCGATAAGGTCGATTTCCTCAAAGCCTTCAAGTTCGACTTCAGGTTCAATCTGGAAATCAATGTTCACGAAATCTTTTTTTGCCAGGGCTTCCTTTTCATTCAACAGGGCATTTACGATTCTATTCCGTACATATTTTTTTGGAGTGTTCTTCTGAAGCTCAATGTTCATTACATTCAGAAGTTTTTCAATATCCTCGGTCTTTCCTTCCGCACACAAACCGGCAATGGCTGCAAGATAGTGCTTTTCATCATGACGGATGATGGACTGTCTCTGTTCTATTTCATCAAGCCTGTCATAATAGTTTTTCTCAAGCTCGTATTTTCTGGTCAACCGGTCAAGCTTAAGGAAAAGAGGATTCTCGCTGTTAAGGGAAACTGAAAGCACAAGAAGAGTTACATTCAGGCTTGAAACAAGGGATTCAGGGAAAAACAGCTGTATGACCGTGAAAATCGAGACAGCAACAAAGGATGACTTGAAGGCAAGCTTTTTCATCGGATCGCTTCTCATGAAATATTTTCTGCCAAAGACAAGAACAAGAAACAGAGAGAGAGGAACCAGTGAAAAAACTATGAAGACCGGAGCTCCGTAGGAATAGTTTGTCATCTTGCCCTTCACGATTCTAAGTTCAGGCATGTAAACGATGGTCAGGGCATAGATCAGGGCAATGAGAACAGCGAAGAAAATCTTCTGCCACCTTGTGTCCGGCAATCTGTTTGCTATGGAACGGAAATAAAAATACATGAGCCAGAGTTCCGTCTCAAGGAGAATGTAGAATATCCCATGAAGAACAATATTCGCCTTCATGGGAACGACATCAGGGCTATTTACGGACCATGCAGTTATCGCATCGAAGACTACGCAGATACCTCCAAATATCAAGAGCAGGTCAGCGAATATGTTACTTTCCGTATCTCCATCCTTACCCCTGATGAGAAGGAATCCAACATACATGAGAAAAACGAGACATCCTATCTGCATTCTGCTGTAACTTAAAAACTGAAGCATTATTCAATTATAACACAGTATACGGTCCGTAAATAGTTCCTAGATCTTCACTGCTATTTTCCTGAACTTGAAATAGTTTACCACCGCACGTGTAAGTTCATCCGTGATGATGGCTGCAAACACTCCGGCGATTCCCATATTGAAGACGCGCACAAAAACAAGAGCGGAAGAAATCACTATTACGGAACCACCAAGCTGGGTAAAGAACATCCATCTCGTATCACCGCTTCCGCGGATGGCACTGCCGATTATGATGTTGCCTGACTTTCCGTAGAGATTGGCACACATGAGCAGGAGATAGATTCCGCAGCCTGCAACAAGTTCCTGATCCTTTGAGAACAATCCGATGATCCTTTCCGGGAATATCAGACAGACAGCAAGCATCAGCAAAGAAACCACAACAGAAAGAGTTCCGGCTGAAAGAACAATACCACGATACTTTTTTCTATCACAGGCCCCAACAGCTTCTCCCGTCAAGGTAAGAGTTGCATTGCCGAAAGAACCGATGACAACGACAACGAGAAGTTCAACACCAAAAATCATGGAATAGATTCCGGCTGCCATTTCATTGATGGAATTGAGAATGACAATGAGGATAAGGTTGCTTCCATTCCAGATGAAATCCTCAAAGGCAGTGTTGATTCCAAGTTTCACGGAACGCAGGAAAGGAAGCGGAGAAGATTTCATGACGGCGGCAACTGATGGTCTCGTAAAAAGTTTTTTGCTTGAAAAGAAGATGAATAACGCATAGATCATTCCGCAATATTCAGCAATCACAGTAGCGATGGCGGCTCCCTTCATTCCCATGGCAGGACATCCAAGATGACCAAATATCATCACCCAGTCAAGGAAGATGTTCAGACCGGCACGGATGATTCCGTAGTAGATCATCGGCTTTGTGTAGTTTGAAGTCTGCATGATCACCATGGTCGAGGACTGCAATCCAACGAGAAGAATTGCAGGCGCATAAAACTTAGTGTACTCGACGCAGAGGGGAAGGACATTTTCTGAAACGCCCATCGCCCTGTAGACAAATCCGCTGAAGAAAAACCAGAAAATGAAAAGCAGAGCCGGAACAACATTTGTCCACACGATCATCGAGGCGGAATATTTTTCGACTTCCGCAGTATCTTTTGCCCCGACCTTCTGGCTGATGATTATGGAAGATCCGACCACAACGGAAAAACAGAATGACAGTGAAGTCCAGACAGGACTTGATACATTTCCAATTGCGCTGAGGTAGATGTCGTTCATCTGGCCAAGAAAAGCCTTGTCGATGATCATCTGAATCTGACATATGACATTTGCAAGAATCAGCGGAACCGCAATTTTAAAAATGGAATTAAAATAAGATTTCTCGAATTTCATGGTTTCATTGTAACGATCAGGAAAAAACAATTCTATGCAAAGGGCAAAAAAGACGGAATAATAGGCAAATTATTCAACGGAAAATTCCTTCTGCGGCGTCTGCAATCGAATCATTGATTTTTTTGACCTGATTTAAAACAAAAAAGCACTCGAAGTTTTTCGAGTGCTTGATTCGTGAGACTGACACGATTCGAACGTGCGACCCTCACCTCCGCAGGGTGATGCTCTAA
>JAEDDW010000205.1 GCA_016293645.1 Treponema sp.
ACAAATCCACAGGCCTCATCTACAGCCTATCTTTTTGTCCAGAACCAGCTTCAGCGTCTTGGAATGGAAAAGGGCTGGGATTATCTTTCTGCACTGGCTCCACTTGTGGGACAGTTTCCGGACAGCGGAAGTGCTCCGGCAAAACTTTTGGGAACAGGTGAATATTCCCTTGGCGTTTCATACCTTCACATGATGGCAAAATACAAGGACCAGGGATTTGATGTTGATTATGTGGCTCCTCCAAAATCCGTTGGGGATGTTGACTGCATTGCCATTACAAAAAATGCGCCACACATGGAAGAAGCAAAGAAATTCGTGGACTTCATTTTAAGTGCAGAAGCACAGGAAGTTTTGAGCGGAATGAACTACACGCTCCCGGCAAATCCTCGTGCAAAACTCAAGGAAGGTTCCATCACTTTGGATAAAATCGATTTGATTGACTACGATTCTAAAGCTGCTGCTGAACAGAAAAAAGAAGTTCTTTCAAGGTGGGCAGAAATAGTTGAATAATAAAACCGGGCTTAAGGAAAAGGATTATGTTCTCTGGTTGCTGTGGGTGGCAGTTGTTGCTGTCCTTGCGGCAACCATGCTTTTCCCTTTGCTCCGGATTTTTGCTGAACTGAAAACTGAATCCTTTGGCACTGTTTTCAATTCAAGAAAATTTCTTGCCGTCATGGGCAACAGTGCCCGTTCTGCATTCTGGGGAGCTTTGATTTCCGTTGTCCTTGGCTATGCCTTTGCCTATGCGGTAGTCGTGGCAGATATTCCAGGTGCAAGATTTTTTTCAATGGTTCCTGTCCTTCATCTGATTACGCCTCCTTTTGTCGGTGGACTTTCCTTCATTCTGCTTGCGGGCCGACAGGGCTTCATTACAAAAACAATTTTAGGACTTGATGTTTCTCTCTATGGATTCTGGGGTCTTTTGGTTGCCCAGGTTCTCTGTTTCTTTCCAATTGCATTTTTAATCTGCGCCCAGAATCTTGGAAACATGAACGGTCATTTTGCAGAAAGCGCCTTGTCACTGGGAGCAGACAAAGTCAGAATATTTTTTACTGTAACACTTCCACTTTCCCTTCCTGGCATCAGTGCAAGTTTTCTTTTTATTCTTGTAAGCATTTTAAGCGACTTTGGAAATCCACTGATTGTTGCAGGCCGCTACAAGGTTCTTGCCGTTGAAATATACACGCAGCTTACGGGGTGGGTTGATTCTTCCGTAAGCGTTGTCCTTGGAATAATTCTTCTTGTTCCGTCAGTAATATTGTTTTTGATTCAGGCATGGCTTGTAAAAAAATATGCGGTTAAAACTGCAACTGTAGGCGGAAGATTTTCTTCTTCTGATTCCGTAAAAAGTTCCCTTGTAGCAAGAACCCTTCTTTTTGCAGTCTGTGCTTTTTTGTCTTTGATTGTCCTTGCTCAGTTTGCATCCATTATTGCAGGCAGCTTCCAGAAGCTCTGGGGAATCAATACGGCATTCACTCTGGAACACATTAAGTCTGTCGGTCATTACGCTCAGGCCTTGTTCAATACAATTTCTTACGCTTTGATTGGTGCTGCATTAAGCACTGTTCTTGCTTTTCTTGCTGCTTTTTTTGTACACAGGTCTTCTTTTCCGTTGAAGAAAACTATTGATGTGCTGATTCAGATTCCGGCTGCAATTCCAGGAACTTTCCACGGTCTTGCAATTTCCCTTCTTGCAGCTTCAGTTAATTTTCATAATGCGAAGGTACTTGTGGTTGCGGCAATTTCCGTAGGTTTCATTCCGTTTTCCTATAGAATTATTTCTTCTTCCATGATGCAGGTAAGGACGACTTTAGATGAGGCGGCCCTTTCCCTTGGAAGTACAAGGACAGGTATATGCGGAACAATTATTGCTCCCTTGTGCAGCGAAGGAATTTTAAGTTCCTTTATCTATACCTTGTCCAGGGGAATCGGAACTGTAAGTGCAGTTATTTTTCTTGTATCTTTTGATACTCCTCTTGCATCCCTTAAGATTTTAAATCTTGCAGAGCAGGGAGATTGGGGGCAGGCGGCATCCCTTGCCTTGGTGCTCACGGTTTTGACCTTTGCAATTTTGCTTGCAGAAAAACTTCTGAA
>JAEDDW010000206.1 GCA_016293645.1 Treponema sp.
AATTTTAAATTTTAACAATTCAAAAACCACGGAAAATAGGCATTTTTTTAAAGCGATTTTCCTCCGAAAACAAGAGAAAAACAAGGGAAAAACAAGCTCTATCAATCTATCAATCAAACAAGGAGCTTTCAAATTTCTTGTTTTCAACAATTTTGTACAAAACAAACAAGAAGATAGATAGATAGATAGATTGATTGATTGATTTCTTCAAATAAGAATTGTTTTCTATTTTTTTGTTTGTAATATCAAAAAAGAAGTGAAACTAATTTTTCAGCGATTATATCAGATACTTTTACTTTAAATATATACTTTTTTGAAAAAATATCTGAAGATTTAATATACTGACATAAAAAACCCCTGTTTTTAATTACAGGGGTTTTTAAAAGGAAAATTTATGGACATATAAAAATATCAATTGATTTTTCCGCTACTTATATCAGCATAATATGCAAGAACATCGGAAGCATCACTTGCGTTTATAACACCATCACCGTTATAATCGCCGAGATTATTTCCTACTCCAATATATTCAGAAGAATTAGCAGAATCTGAAGCATATTTTGCAAGTACAAGTGAGGCATCAGATGCATTAATGAATCCGTCGCAGTTTACATCGCCTTTTTCTACAATGTCATCATAAACATCATCACCGTTTTTATCAATATAATAAATTATTTCCTGATTTTCTATACTTATAAGAACATTGTTATCAGTTTCAATAACAGCATTTTTTTCCTGTGAATTAACATTTCCTGTGCTTATATTGGAATAACTGCTATTAAATTTAAAATGTCCGTTTTCGTCCAGCAGATAACAGTATGGTGTTATAGTTGCTTTGATATGACCATTGTTTTTCAGCAATATGCCATTATCTCTGACTTCAACGTTTATTTCATCTGCAAAGTCAAACAGATTGATATTCCACCAGAAAAATGGTGAGTAGTTATATGTTCCTTCATTCATTCTTATTTGCAAATCAATATCGTCGATATCATCTTTATTGCATTTTATATGAACCTCGTTGTCAGAAATATTAACATCAGCATTGTAAGGCTTTTGATTCATTACATTGCCATTGTTCTGAAATTCAATATTTATCCATCTGTCTGAATTGATGTATCTGAAATGCGGATATTCTGTTGTTTCGTCATTCATATTAATGTGAACGGAATCAGCTTTGATGAATTTTATCCTTTCTGCCTGTTCATTAGAAGAAGTTTCATCAAATAATGTTTTATTTCCATTATTAACAGCATATAACTTCGTGTAACTGGTTGTATTGTAGCTTATGTGTTTTATATCAGAAATATCTGTATTTATGGTTTCTGATGGATTTATAGCACCTTTGTAGTTCAGAAGTGTATCATCATCAACGACAGCAAAAGAAAGATTATTGTCCGTACCCATTTCGTGAGACGGAATATAACAGCTTTTTGTTTCAGAATTGATGTATATACAGGATTTTTCATTAAATCCAGTTGCATTTTCGTTGGAATCAAGTGTTAAAATGCACTTGTCATATTCTTCGCCGTTCCATTCCCATACACCATCAGCTATACCTATACCACAAACAGCGTGAGAAAATTTTTCTGAATCTGAAACAGAAATGAAAAAATATCTGTTATTTTTCATATTGTTTTCAGCTGTTTCAATAAGTTGATTTATTTGTTCATCATAGGAAAGATTTGTTTTCATAAAATTTGTATAGTTATTAAATTCCGTATATCCCTGCAAGAACTGATAGCTTGTTATTATTTTATCAACATCATCATTGTAAGAAATTTCATTCAAAGTATTTGCACCTGGCTGAATATCTGAAGGTTTTATAACCTTATTATGTGAAAGAACCTCCAATGCAGATATACCTATACTTGAACCGGACTGAATAATCTTTGAAAATACTCCATTTGGATAATATGAAGCTTCAAGAACAGAGCAATTCCAAAAATAATCCGTGTATTTGTACATTAAAGCAGTAATATCATCATAGTTATGATGATAGTCGGCAATGCTCATATAGTCAGTATCAGCTCCGAGAGAGCTTGCAATTGAATTCAAGTCGGTAATGTTCACATCATCTGCATATGAAT
>JAEDDW010000207.1 GCA_016293645.1 Treponema sp.
TGTGATCAAGGAAGTAACGGTCATGGGAAACAAGAAGGAATCCGCCGTGAAAGTCAGAAAGGAATTTTTCAAGCCAGTTGCGGGCTTCAATATCAAGGTAGTTTGTAGGTTCGTCAAGAAGAAGGATATCAGGTCCGCACATGAGGGCTTTGGCAAGGGCAATACGCATCTGCCATCCGCCTGAAAATTCTTCAGTGCGTTTTGCAAAATCGCTGCGTTCAAAACCAAGTCCGATGAGTACGCTTTCCGCAAGAACTTCACGGCGATACCATCCGCTTTCTTCAAGCTTTGCAAGAAGTTCTGAATGTTCAAGCGCAATTTTGTCACTGTTGGCAGGATTGGCTTTAAGCTGTTCTCCAAGTTCATCTGCCCTGCGCTGAATTTCATATCCCCAGTCAAAAGCTTTGTCAGCTTCTTCTTTCAAAGTGCTTCCGCTGTGGACAAGTCCGCTCTGCGGAAGGTATGCGATGCGTGCATCTTTCTGGGCAACGCGCTCGCCACTGTCCGGTTCAACAAGGCCCGCCATGATTTTAATAAGTGTCGATTTGCCGGCACCGTTGGCACCGGTCAAGGCGGCCTTTGTTCCCGTCGCAAGATTTACTGAAACATTTTTTAGAATATCTCTGTCACCAAAAGCAAGTGACACTTTTGAAAACTGAATGAATGCCATTTTTATTCCTAAATTATTTCTGGAAGAACAATACAATCGAATTGGATGGGAGAGAAACAGTGCTTATGTTCCTTCCAGTGATTGAATCATAGCGGCGGCTTATATTTCCTACCGCAAGACGAATTCCATTGTCTTCTCTTTTATACAAAAAGTTCACTTCCTTTTCTGCGCTGTCAAAATGAAAAGTCATTATGCCGTCCCATGATGACTTGAGTTCAGCAGGAACAAAATACTTGATCTCGATTTTCCCGTGTCCCTTTGCGCCAGACGGAATTACAGACGGAACAAGTTTGTTGAAACCTGACCATGAGAACTGATTGCCGTCGTTGAAAGAAATTTTTCCATAGTTTCCGCTTTTGAAATCAGGACCAGAAGTTGAGATCGTCTTGTACTCGTTCTGTCTTCTGTCAATTTCATCGGAAATCAACTGCTCCACATTTCTTCCGCCAAGCGAAGTAAAATTATATGAATGAGGCATACCCCTTTCATCTGAATATTTCAACACGATGGATCTTGGACTTCTTACGGTGATGTGAAGCGGAGTATCGTTGAAATCATATTCCCTGTCTTCGGTTCTCGTAGTACCTGCAAAAGGATAGTTCAGCTCAAGCTCTGGCAAGACGATGGAAACAGTTCCGCCTGTAAAACCCGTAATGAATTTATAAGTTGTATTGAAATACTCAAGATCGATCTGTTTTTTTGCAACCATGGAACTGTAGTATTCCGGATACCAGACAGTATTGAGGATTTCATCTATGAGATTATCTTCTTCCTCCTCAACGCTTTCCTGCACGGAAGCATCCTGGACCGCAACTTCATCTGCCCTCATTTCATAGAGACGAAGGTTATAGCTGAAACACCAGCCCTCGGTTCCGTCTGCAGTAAGGACATGAAGCCACTCTCCCTCAAGCGGAACTCCACCGTTTTGAGGAGCCACACCGTTGCCTTTGTACAGAGTTTTAACCGTCTCATTTTTTCGCAGACGATAGACCTGTTTGGATGTATTCACCTTGTCGGCGCGGATAGGAAGGCCGTCGATCGCACTCTTCGCATAGGTATTTTTATATTCCTCGTACTTTGCGGCACGCTTGATTGCCTTTGATTTTTTTTCAGGAGCCGAAAGCTGCCACAATGGAACTTCCACTTTTTCTTTGGAATCAGGAAGCCCGATTACATATACCTTTGAGATGTTTGATTTTAGATAGACAGGCACGACAGTTCCGTCTGAAAGTTTATGTTCAGTGTCATTCCACAAAAGAACCCCGTAACCGATAATACCGGAACAGGAAAACATCAAAATCGAAAGGACTGATAAAAAAATTGCAGCGCCAAGCTTGTGAAAAATTTTCATAGACTCAATGATACTGAAAAAAAGAATGGAATTCAAAGGGTGGTACTACGGAACT
>JAEDDW010000065.1 GCA_016293645.1 Treponema sp.
ATGCAGGTGTGATCCATGCTCCCTTCTCATTCTTTACGCCCTGGTAACGCTGCTTAAGAACTTCTTCTATAATAAGGGCAAGATCTTCCTTTTCCTGTTCATTTTTTGCCTCGTTGAGGTACATGAAGACGGTGACAAATGGAGCCTGTCCGTTTGTTGTCATCAAAGTGATTACCTGGTACTGGATTGTCTGTACACCGCGCTTGATCTCATCCTTTACACGCTGGTCAACCATGTAGTTGAACTGTTCCGTCGTAACGTTGAGGCCTGTCTTCTGGATCATCTCAGTTGTTTCCTGGGTGATCTTCTTGCGGCTTACATCTACGAATGGAGCGAGGTGTGCCAAAGTGATGCTCTGGCCGCCGTACTGGCATGAAGCAACCTGGGCGATGATCTGTGTAGCGATGTTGCAGGCAGTGCTGAACGAGTGGGGGCGGTCAATCTTTGTTCCGCTGATCACCGTTCCGTTCTGGAGCATATCCTCAAGATTTACAAGATCGCAGTTATGCATATGCTGTGCAAAATAGTCTGCGTCGTGGAAGTGGATGATGCCTTCGTCGTGTGCTTTTGAGATGTCCGGATCCAGAAGGAAACGGCGTGTGATGTCCTTTGATACTTCACCTGCCATGTAGTCGCGCTGAACGGAAACGACTGTAGGATTCTTGTTGGAATTCTCCTGCTTTACTTCTTCGTTGTTTTCCTCAAGAAGGCTCATGATCTGCTGGTCAGTGGTGTTTTCCTTTCTCATGAGCTGATGGCGGTAACGGTAGGTGATGTAGAGTTTTGCGACGTCAAAGGCATCGTTCTGCATGATTCCGTTTTCAACGAGATCCTGTATGTCTTCAACGTTAAGGGCATGGCCGGAACTGTGGCATTCAATTTCGATATCATCAACGATGGATTCGATCTGTGCATCTGTAAGGCGCTTTGCTTCGATAACCTGCTCATTGGCCTTTCTGATGGCACACGCAATCTTGTTGCGGTCATAAACGACTTCCGCACCGCTTCGTTTGATGATCTTCATACTTTTCCCCTCTTGAATCTGCAACGCATGTCAGTAAATGCGACAAATTCTACTTTTTTCATGCCAAATTCACCATATCTAGTGTTTTTAGTTTCAACAGTATACTAGCAGTAGTGGCACAAGTCAACAAATGAGCGTTAGTCCCCAAAGGGGTGGAAAACCTTGTATTTCAACGGATAACAAGGTTCTTTGGTGACAGATTCTGAAAAAAAAATTTGACCCTTATTTTAAGGGAAAAAATCGGAAAATATGGATACAAAAACGAAAATAATCATAAAAAAACACAAAAAAAATTAATTTTTTGATAATTTTATCATAAAAATGAGGCCGTCCAATAAGTGTCTATGCCAGGGGCATTGCGTTTATGGTGGTTCCGACTGCGGTCAACCACCTTGAAATTACTTTTTGGACAGCCCCACAGCCGTAAAAAAACGCTTCAGCAGCCGTAGGTGGCGGCCATTTTTGCTATTTCCGCCTTTATGTTTTCCACAAGTTCCGGCGGCTCAAGAACGGTCACAAGGCTTCCGTAGCCGAGAACGATCCTGGTAATGTCGTTCAGCTGGGATGTGGTAAGTTCGACCTGAACCGTTCCGTCGGAATTCTGCGTCACATGCTGGGTATGATGCCAGTTCCGCTCCATGGCATGCTGGGCAAGCTGCCTGTCAAAGACCATTTTGACTTTGTAGAAGGAATCGCTGTGCCAGACTCCCATTTCCGGGTCGATGTAGCTTTCAAGACGGAAGTCGTCGGGAATTGTGAAGCGTTCTCCGGTCATCTCGATGTCAGTCATTCGTGAAAATGCGAAGGTTCTTATGGCAGTCCTGTCGTTTCCCTTGCATCCCAGGATGTACCAGTCACCGTTCTGGCGGAACAGAATCCTGTAGGGGTTGATGGTATATGCCTGGAACTGGGAAGCTCCGTTCTTGTGGTAATTGAATCTGATGGTCCTGTGTTCCTGTACGCTTTCTATTACAGCCGTAAAGATGGTTGTGTCGATGAGAGCCATGGGATCGTTGATCACTCGGATGTATCTGGCGATCCTTGACTTGTCATAGCGGGTTCCGTCGGGAAGAAATTTTTGCAGCTTGTCAAAAATCGAGCCCAGATCCTTTTCGACAGGCGTGTTTTTATAGACTTTCATAAGGCTCTGCAGAAGTCCAAGTCCAATGAGTTCCCCGGAATTGAGGTTCAGCTTGTCGGACCAGAAATTCTTATCTGAAAGATAGTATCCGCTGCCAGGTCTGGTCATGTCGGCCTTGATGCCGGCTCCCTCGTTCTCGTTCAGATGGCGGATGAGCCTGTAGACGGTTATGTTGCTGATCTTCACCTGTTCCTCTGTGCGCAGTCTGTCCGCGATCTGTGTGGCGTTGGGGTGGTCCATGGTGCGGATGTATTCAACGATTTTCCTGAGTTTCCATGTTCTGTCGTGTTTTGTCATATGAATTTCCTGAAAAAAAAGATGGCTTTGTCATAAAATGATAGAGTCAATGACTTATAGTAGTACCAGAAAACGGAAAAAGCAACTGCCTGGAGGAAAATATGAAAGAATACAATCCATTTGCAAATTATCTGAAGTCCCTTGAAAAATTCGAATTTCTCGATGCGTCAACGGAAAGACAGCTGATTGAAAAAGCCCAGGGCGGCAACATGAAGGCCCGTGGCAGACTGGTCTCAGCAAACCTGCGCTTTGTCGTCAATCAGGCGAAAAAAATGGCCGGAAAAGGTGCCGACATTGAGGATCTTGTCTGTGCAGGAAACATGGGGCTTGTGAAGGCTGTGGACAGGTTTGACCTTTCAAAGGATGTGAGGTTCATCACATTTGCGGCCTATTGGATCTATGCAGAGATGAAGGCGGAACTCAGTTCAAGCCGTATGATTCATATTCCCCACAATTCTGAACTTCTGTTTTCAAAGGTAGTCCGCATGGAAAAAGAGCTGGATTCTTCCATGGGTACCGATGAAAAATGCAGGATCATAGCAGGGAGACTTGGAACGAATGAGAACCTTGTGAAATCCCTTTTTGAGTCAAGCAGAGCTTTTCTTTCACTTGATGCCAGAATCGACGGAACTGAGGAATTCTGCCTTTATGAATGCATCGAGGATGACAGGACAAGGAATCCGTCTGATGTGGTCATAGAAAATGATGTCATGGAAAAGTTCAGCAGCGTCATTGAATCCCTTCCGCCGGATGAACGTGAAGTGCTGGTAAAGCACTATGGCCTCTTCGGAAATGAGAAAAAATCTCTTGATGAAATTTCTTCCGAATGGAAATGCAGGATCTCCAGGGAAGGCATCAGGATCAAGGAAAAAAAGGCGTTTCGTAAATTCACTGACGGTGCCAATCTGAAATACTTTGAAGGACTTTATGGTGAAGCTGTATAATTCTTCTGATAAGACGGAATTTTCGATTGAAAAATAATATTCACTATGCGATCATTAAGTAGTTAAATGGTGAGTTTATGAAAAAAGTATTTACGGTTTCTTTTGTTTCTCTTTTCACATTGTTTTCTGGTTTCTCGATGGATTTCAGCGTCGACATGAATCCGGGAATTGTTTTTCCGTCGGGAAAATGTGCTGAAATCATGAAAGGGCCGGCTTTTGGAGCGGATGTTGGATTCAACCTTCATTTCCTTGATCTTATCACTGTTGGTCCTGAAATCGGAGTCGACTACATAATCAAGGAAGGTGAACCTTCATCGATCGTTGACATAGCTCCGGGAATCAAGGCTGGTGCATATATGTATCCATGGGGACGCCTTGGTTTTGGACTTAATGCCGCAGCCGGAATTCACTTTGCAAGCTATGATTATCCTGGAGAAAAAAATGCATCCGGAAACGGCTATAAGGAAGGTCGTGAGCCTGGATCTCTCAAAGTTTGCAATCCATACATAAGGTTTGAAGGCAGCGTCAATTACCGCCTTACATCAAGCATTGCTCTTGGTCTTCGTGGCGGCTACGTCATTGATTTCTTTGATGGCCATGATTTCGACGATGGTTTTTCTCCATTCATGGCAGGACCTGAGGTGGGCATCGGATTGCGCTATTCTTTCAGCAATGTAAAGCCGGAACAGCATGTTGAGGCTTCCATCTCCCAGTTTGGTCCGATCTATCCACTGCTGATGAACGTCTACAAGGATGTGGATTTTGGTACGGTTCATATCACAAACTCGGAAGATGCTGAAATCAAGAATGTCAGGGTTTATTTCAAGGCCGCTCCGTATACATCATCAAGCTATCTTTGTGGAAAGATAAAGAAAATCCGCAAGGGACAGACATACGACATTCCGCTCAAGGGTGATTTCAGTCAGGAACTTGCGAAGTTCTCAGATGACGGATCATTCCCTGGTGAAATCACGATCACCTACGACTACATGGGAAACAAGATGACCACGACGGAATCTGTCCTCGTCTCAACATACAACAGAAACACCATGAACTGGTCGGATCCGAATTCCATCGCAGCTTTCATAAGCCCGAGCGATGAAACCATACTTGAGCTTTCAAAATTTGCCGGAGCCACTGCGAAGAGTAATCTGCGTTCCGGTTTGAATTCAAAACTTCAGACAACAATCTACATGACGGAACTTTTCGGCAGCCTTGGAATTCAGCGAATCGCCGACAAGGTTTCTCCATACGTCACGAGCCATGGTGATACGACAAAGAACGACTACATCCAGTACCCGTTCCAGACCCTTACATACATGAGCGGTGACAGTGATGAACTGGGGATTGTTTTTGCATCCCTTCTTGAGGCGGTTTCCGTCGATGCCGCCCTCATTCCTGTTGAGAATGATTTCATCGTCGCTGCTGAACTTGGACTTTCAGCCAAAGGAGTTGAAGGTCTGTTTGCCGATCCTGACCAGCTTGTCATAATTGGAGACGAATACTATCTACCGCTTTCTGCAAACAACCTTGGAAAAGGATTCAATGCCGCATGGAAGGCAGGTTCCCGTCAGCTCAGGGCAGAGATGGAAAAGAAGACTCCAGACTTTGTGATCCTCAAGGATGCATGGCAGTCATATCCTCCCCTTGGTCTCAGCGTAAAGAGAAATGTCGCAAAACCTTCTTCTGCCTCGCTTATTGCAAGAGCCTCGAGAGAACTTGAATCGTTTACCTCTGACAACATCAGGCCAAAGATCAGGGCATCGGAAGCTCTTGTTTCTTCCGGAAAGGCAACTGATGATGACAGGATTGCACTGGGTCTTCTCTATGTACGTGCAGGTGATACAGCTTCCGCTGCCGCAATTTTCAGACCGCTTTCGGACAAGGGAAACATTACTGCGATGAACAATCTTGCCAATATCTATATTCTTCAGAAGGACTTCAGTTCCGCAAAAAGGCTGTATGAAAAGGTTCTTGAAAAAGATGATAAGAATGGAATTGCAAAGAAAGGATTGGAACGTATAGCAAATGAAAAGTAAAATAATCAAGGTTCTTTCATTGGGCGTCATTCTTTCCGTTTCTCCTTCTGCTTTTTCCCAGGCGCAGTTTCTTGTGAATGCAAACGCATTCTATGATGTTCCGATGCAGAACGCTTCGTCGAAAAATATCATGGGCGAAATGGATAAGGGGCTTGGGCTTGGTGCGGGACTTGAAGTGAGGCCCTTAAGAAAACTGGGTGTCTTTGGTGAATTTGAATATCATACTTTTTCGATAAAGGATTCCCTTGTGAATTCCTATGATACCATGGCCATGAATATCGGTGCAGGTGCGAGACTTCCACTTCGCGGAGCTTTCACCCTCAATGCCGATGTGTTTGGCGGGCTTTACAGCACAACCCATGAAGTTGACCAGGAAAAACTCAAGTATTCCGGAATCAGTCTTGGAGCAAGGGTTTCGTTCAGGCTGAACTTTGCGCCTTCCTTCAACATCGGCGTGGGAGCCGGATATTCCTCATTCCGTCACGATGATTTTGCCCTAGGAAGTATTCCGCTGAGCGCCGGCATGACTGTCAACCTTACGGAAGCTTTTTCCGGTGAACAGAATGTATCTGGAGACCTGTCTTCCCTTGAACCGGTGTTTCCTGCCCTGTATTCCTGGTATGCAGGCAATTCCTTTGGTTCTGTCGTAGTCCAGAATTTCGAGGCGGAAGACATAAGCAATGTCCGTGTTTATTTCTATCTTGAGCAGTTCATGAACCAGAAGACTCTCTGTGGTTCAGCCAGCAGGGTAAAGTCCGGAAAAGCGGTGGAGATAGGGCTTAAGGCAATATTCAATCCGACGATGCTTTCCGTTGCGGAGAAGACCAATTCAAAGGCCAACATCGTTGTTGAATACTATCGTCTTGGCAAACGCTATTCCATTGAAACTCCCGTTACCATTCCGATCTATAATCCTAACGCCATGAGCTGGGATGACGACCGCCGTGCCGCAGTGTTTGTCAGCGCAAATAATTCCTGTGCCCTTGAATTTGCGAAATATGTTGCGTCGGCTGTAAGAAATTCCATGAGCAGCAAGCGCAATGAAAATCTTCAGCTGGCACAGGCTGTCTTTGGTGCTCTGAGCGAGTACGGCATGCGCTATGTAGTTGACCCTTCAAGTTCCTACAGTGCCAATGTCGGAACAACATCCATCGACTTCCTCCAGTTTCCTCACCAGACCTTGAAATTCAAGGCAGGTGACTGTGACGACCTTTCAATTCTTTACTGTTCCCTTCTTGAATCCCTTGGGATAGAAAGTGCCTTCATCACTGTTCCGGGGCATATCTATGCCGCATTCTGCCTTGACATAAGCGAGGAGGAGGGCCGGAAAATCTATGGTGATGATGAGGTGATCTTCCATGACGGTAGAACCTGGATCCCTGTAGAAGTCACCATGACCCAGGATTCATTTGCCGCTGCAAGAAAATACGGAATCAACGAATGGAACAAATACGTCGTCTCAGACAATGCCATGATCTATCCGATGCACAGCAACTGGAAGGAATTCAAGTCCGTCAATGTTTCCACGGAAGGCTTTGAGGTAAAGCTGCCGTCGCGTGAAAGAATCGTATCAAGGTTTTTGAACTAAGGACTATGCCTGGTCTGGGTGTAGATCAGCAAGGGGCTGTCCCAAAAGTAATTTCAGGGTGGTTGAGCTTAGTCGAAACCACCACATATAGTGGTATCGGGCATTTCGACATTGCGGCTTTATGGAAGCTCCGCCGCCATATGCAATGACCCTGCCATGAATACTTATTGGACAGCCCCTATTGGACCTTCCGCTTGAATAAAAACTTGAAATTTTCAAATTCCCATGCTATATTGTCAGAACTAAAAATTTGGTTGGGATATTTTCTCTGTCGTTGCGGGTGGGCATCGGCAGTTTTTTTTCTTTTAATTGTTTTCCGGCATTCTCAGATCATGTTTTTTTCTATCAGGCGGAAGAAAGAATCTACAAACTGTGGGTCAAACTGTGTGCCACTGTTTTCCTTAAGCTCTTTGAGAATTTTTTCACGTGGAAGTCTTCCGTTTGCGCCTGCAGCCGAACTCATTGAGTCATAGGCGTCTGCCACGGCAATGATACGGGCTGCCTCGGGAATATAATTGCCGCTCAGGTGTTCCGGATAACCGGTTCCGTCGTAACGCTCATGATGATAGAGAGCTGTTTCGCAGGCTTCAGGAATCGATGAAAGGGATTTCAGAAGTTCATAACCTTTTTTTGTATGTGAACGGACGATCTTGAATTCCTCGTCAGTATGGGCGGATTTTTTTTTGAGGATTGTATCACGTACTGAAATTTTTCCGCAGTCATGAAGAAGACCACAGTAAAAAATTTTCTGGCAATAGGCATCATCCTTTCCTGCTTCCTTGGCTATCATTCTTGCGCAGGCTGCGACTCTTTCGGAATGGCTGCCGGTGTACAAGTCCTTTGCTTCTATGAATTTCGTGAAGACGGTCATGATCTGCTCGACAGTCTGTCTGTCTCGTTCCCGGTCTTTTGCCTTTGAGAATTTCAGGTACATGATTCTGATCTGGATTGTCATGAAGAAAATCCAAAGGATGAAAAGAGCGGATATTACATAGACCATTGGGTTTTCCCAAAGGCCACCCTGCATGTGGTAGACTATGTAGGAAGTCGCAAAGTCAAAATCAATGTTTCCTTTTTTCTCTTCTTTGTAAATTATGAAACCTATGGTAGTGCTCTGATAGCCGTCGTATTCATTATATGCCGGAAGAAAACGTTCTGAATAGTCATCGTCAGGGTAGTAGATGACCTGGTCCCCTGGGTTCAGATAGATCAAGGTTGGATTTACAGGGGAATGGTAGTTCTGGACTGTGAGGGATTCCGCTTCATAATCCTTAAGCCTTATGGGCTCCTGGATCATCGTTTTTCCGTCCTTTTTCTGTCTGATCCAGACTTTTCCGTTCCAGCAGCTGTTGAGATAGCATTTTTCCTTTATGTTGAGAACGATTTTCCAGTCAGTGATGTTGTAGTTTGATCTGTTGAAAATTTTTGATTCGTAGATGACTCCGCGCATGAGGGGATGACGGGGAACTTTCAGTGTCCAGTTGTCAAAGTCGTTGTTGCGTGGATAAATGTCATAAAAAATGCTGGATGATTCCATGTTCATTTTCTGTTTTTTGTCAGACAGGACGCAAAAATAGAGGAGATGAAAGAGGATGATCAGCAACAAGCCCATTATGGCAAGCTTTATTTTGTCACTAAATGAAAGCATTTCATTGAATTATAACAAAGAAGCAAAAAAAATAAAATATCTCCAATTCTTTTGAATTCCGCTGTAAAAAAAAACAGGAGGCTCAGGTCTTATCTGAGCGCTCCTGCTTCATGTCAACTGCGGCAACAATTACATGTTCTTTACTTTTTCAAGGCGGGCACGAGCCTTAGCGTCTGTTTCTTCCTTTGCCTTCTTGAGCTTTTCTGTAACTGTTTCCATGTTGTTTACCATGTATACAGGCTGGAGTGTAGCATCAAGAACGTCGCGCCAGAGTGAGCTTTCTGGGTCAACTGTATTGCGGCTGAGGGTAGCCATGCTGATTGGAAGGTGAACATACTTGTCGTGAACAAGACCGATAACAATCTTTGTCTTTCCTGCCATAGCGGCGTGAACAGCGTAGTTTCCAAGGCGTTCGCAGTACATGCTGTCGTTTGCGTTTGTAACTGCTGCACGAACTTCGTATGAAGGATCGATGTACTTGAGGTTGATTTCTGTCTTCTTTTCCTTGAAGTAGGCGTTGATCTTGTCGCGGAGGAATGTACCGATGTCGGCAAGCTTCTTGTTTCCTGAAGCGTCTGTCTGACCTGTTGCTTCAAGAAGATCCTGTCCTGCACCTTCTGCTACGACGATAACTGCGTGTCCGCGTCTCTTAAGGCGCTCCTCAAGGTGAGCAAGGAGACCGTTTGGTCCGTCAAGCTCAAATGGAACTTCCGGAATGAGACAGAAGTTTGTTTCGTGGCTTGCGATTGCTGTACAAGCAGCGATGAAGCCTGATTCGCGGCCCATAAGCTTTACAAGACCGATACCGCCGATCTGTGAGTGTGCTTCCATGTGAACAGATGCAACTGCCTTTGTACCCTGCTGAACGGCTGTTTCGAATCCGAATGAGCGGTCAATGAACTGAAGGTCGTTGTCGACAGTCTTTGGAATACCAACAACTGCGATGTCGAGGCCGCGGCGCTGAACTTCGTTTGCAATGTCAAGTGAACCGCGCTGTGTTCCGTCACCACCGATGATGAACATCATGTTGATTCCCATCTTTACGATAGAGTCAACGATTTCAGAAGTTCTGTCTCCACCGCCACGTGATGTGCCGAGGTATGTACCACCGATCTTGTGGATTTCGTCAATGTTGTCCGGATTAAGGTCTACAGGTTCAAAACCGTTTTCTGCAAAGAATCCCTGGTAACCGAATTTGATACCCTTGATGCGGCGGACACCATAGCGGTTCCAGAGTGTGCGTACTACAGCACGGATAACATCGTTGAGACCTGGGC
>JAEDDW010000208.1 GCA_016293645.1 Treponema sp.
TGGCAAGCAAGGCCGCTGAAACAGTTCCGGCTGAAAAAGAAAAGTTAAAGACATATAGTGAAAGCAGAAGTCCAGCAAGGAAAATTTCCATAGCCGCCTTGCTTCTTGTTCTTGCCGCCGCTTTGGGCATCGCAAAGAAAGCCCAGAGTTCAGTTAAAGTAAAAAAGGAATGTAGGGGATAAATACAATGAGAAAAAACAGAATTGCTAAAGCCATTGCTTCAATGATTCCGCTTTTATGCGTGACCATATTCAACTCCTGTGACTCATGGATGAAGGACGATGATTTCTTCAGTTCCGTGGAAGAAGAAGTTCGTGTTGCAAATGCGGAAAAACTCAACGTATTTGTCCGCTGTGCCGCAACAAAAATGGGAACTACGATCCCTAACGGATATGCGGTTTTCAAGCAGGATGTCGTAAGTTCCGTATCCATGGTTCCTGAAACTGACTACGGCTTCTGGAAGTGGGCCGCATTCTCCACAGATTTCTTTGATCCAAACAAGCAGCATACGTCTCTTTTGTGCCAGAATCCAGAAAGCTATGCCGAAAGTTTCGCTCCATTTGAACTTGATCCTGCTGTTGTAACATTTGAAAATCCTAATTCAGAAATCACAAACGTGACGATCCATGCAAACAGAAACGACGTTGTGCTTGTTCCGGTCTGCGTTGAACGTCCTATGCTTACCGTCAGTATTCCAGGTTCTGGAGAAGCAAACGTTGTCCGCAACATGAGTATCCGTCTTCTTTTCTCAAAGCCAATGGATCCAAAAAGCTTCTATGATGAAGAGACAGGAGCATCCAATTTCACATTCCTTCAGGGACGTGCGACAATCACGGAATCTTCCGACGTTTCCCTTACAGATATTTCAGATTATTTTGAAAGCCCTATTTTCAGCATGGGTGGCAAACTCATCACCTTTAAACTTAAGTCAGATAAGCTCTTCAATGCCAACGGTCAGATCACTGTCCGCTATACAGGTGAAGTAAAAGATATATATGGATATAACGTTGCTTCCGGAAGTTCATTCCAGTTCCGTGTCGGTACTGCGGTCGACTCTTCTTCTCCTGGAATCGACGTCCTCACATTCGGTGTCGAAGGCAAGTACAATACATTCAAAGACATCTACAGCAAGTTCCGTTCAGAAGCCAACGTCGCAAGCGTCAAGGGCGTTTCTGACGAACTGTGCGCAACAAGTCTTGATGATCCGGCATTTGATACCATCGCAACTTACAGAACTAAATCCAACATCGTCGACATCTACGTCCACGGTATTGAATACAAGGGTTCTTCAAAGAACAAGGTCAATGCTTCCGGCGATGAATCTGAAAGCGATATTGTTATTATTGGTACACGTTCTTGTCTTGTCTATAACAAAGACGGAACTCCAACCGGCGCCAACATCGCAGAAGAAAAAGTCGCTGAAATTGACTACGCAGCCGGCGTATCTTACTCAAAGGATATTCCTGAATCAGAATTCAATGAGACAACCGGTACCTTGTTCAGTTATGACATCACCGACTATCCTGATGGTCTTATCCGTATCGATGTCGCTCTTGCTGACTCTGTCGGCAACTTTGGTTTCGATGACAACTGTACAAACCCTGAAAACGACAACGGCTACAAGTCTGTGTTCATCGTAAAGGATACAAGCGCTCCTGATGCCGTCGCAATCAAGGATGCCATCCAGTCGGATTCTGAAAGCGCCATCTACCAGTGGTACAACGAAAAGACTCTTGGAACGATCAGATTCAAGGACATGGAAAAGGACAATCCTATTGCCGGAATCGTAGACAGCGGTCATTTCCACCTGCGTTCTGCAAAGAAGGACATGAAGTGGATTTTCCATTCTGGTGCTGAAAATGACGAATGGGCTCCTTCAGAAAATGATGCCGGATGGAAGAATGTTTCCGTATCATATGACCTTAAGAATGCGGTTCTCCCGGGCAGCGACGGATATGTTCCTATTTCTGTTGCGTTCATGGACGACCTTGGCCACATTTCTCCGGTTGTCGGCATCACTGCGATCAAATACGACAACACAAAGCCGGTTGTCGATTCATACATGTGGGTTGA
>JAEDDW010000066.1 GCA_016293645.1 Treponema sp.
ATGAAGAAGACTTTGTTTTTAACTGTTGCTGCAATGCTTTTGGCAGGTTCTCTTGCTACAGCTAAGGAAAGCATGCTTATTGACTTTTCTCAGCTTCAGGCAGACACATGTGCTGACGAAAACGGAAACCCACAGCAGAACAGCAGAACTGTAATGGATTATTCTGTTGCAGCAGGTTCAACTTTCACAGGTGACCAGAAGTCACTTATGAAGACATCTTTGGCTCTCCCAGAATGGGAAGTTGTTCTTAACTCTTCTGCAAAGAACCCAGTTGCTGTTGCTCTTTCACAGGTAGTTGCTGCTCCTGTAAAAGAATCTGCAGACGTTCCTTTCGCAGGAAAATCAATCATGGGTGTTCGCGTATTGTTCCCAACATGGGCAAACAATGCAAATGCTAAGATCGTTCCAGCATTCGACATCCCAGCTTATGAACCACTTTCAGACGCAAATGAAAATGGTGAACGCCAGGAACCAACTGACGAACAGAAGGGAAAGTACCTCTTCGAAGATGGTTATGGTGTTGTAAGAAATGTTGGTACAATCAAGTCTATTTCTTGTACAACAATGGGTATGAACTTCCCACACAACCTCTATGTTCTTCTTAAGGACAATGACGGAATAGAACGCCGCTACCTCATGGGAGACCTCTACTTTGATGGTTGGAAGACACTTGTTTGGAACAACCCAGACTACATTTCTGAAGTTCGCACACGCGAAATCAGAGTATACCCAATTTACCCACGTGGTATTCCATTTGTTAAGTTCGCTGGTTTCCAGGTATGCCGCGATGCTAACCACATCGGTGACAACTTCATCGGTTACTTCAAGGACGTAAAGGTTATCTATGACCTCGCAGTTCTTACATCTGACCGTGATATCGATGATGAAGACCTTTGGGGAATCATCGGTAAGAAGGAAAAGGATCGCCAGAATGGTGAAATGACTCGCTTTGGTAACAAGCAGGTTAACCGCTACCTCGAAAAGTCTAAGATGGCTACAGAAGAAGAATTCACATCATCTTTGAATGCTGATTCTGACTCTAACGCTCAGTCAACAGACCAGGCAAAATAATAACTGATCATTCAGTTTGTAAGACCGTTCAGTTTTGGACGGTCTTTTTTTTATTCAGGGGTTATATCTAATCCTAAAACGGCGACGTCAAGACCGGAGGTCGAATCCTGCCTTGACGCGACGTATTTCCATAACCATAGTATAATGTTCTTATGAGTTTTGAATTACCTAATAAAAAAGAAATTGAAGTACGCTATGAATCCTACAGGAACGCTTTCCTGGAAATTCTTGAGAATGTGGAAGCTTCCCTTAAGAAAAATCTTCATCTGTCGTCAAATCCTACATATAAGACCAGAATAAAGTCTTTCAATAGTTACTATAAGAAAATACTGAGGCAGAAGGCAAAAGAATCTGGTGAAAGCAAGGAGCTTGTAACTCTTACAGACATGATCGGAATTCGAGTGATATGTCCTTTTGTTGAAGATCTTGCGGAAGTCGAAAAGCAGGTTTCTGAAGTCTATGATGTGAAAGAAATAGAGAAGAAAGGTGCGGAGCAGTCATTCCGTGAGTTTGGATATGAATCTGTCCACATTCTTATCGGTATTCCTGAAGACTGTAGGCCTGTAGTGAATAAGGATGTGTCTTTACCGTCCAATTTGGTGTGTGAAATTCAGGTAAGAACAATTCTTCAGGATGCATGGGCGGAAGTTGAGCATGAACTTATCTACAAGTCAGAATTCAATCCTTTTGACAAACCTTTGCGCAGAAAACTTGCTTCCATTAATGCCAGCCTTACTTTGGCGGATATCATTTTCCAGGAAATACGCGATTACCAGAAAAAGCTTCAGACAGAGCTTGGAACGCGCAGAAACACCTTCTATGAGAAGGCTGACGATTATTCCATGGAAGTACTCCAGATTGAAAAAAACAACGCTTACAAGGCCTCTCAGGGTGCTGTAGACAGTCCTTTTGCAAAGGGCAGCATAGACGATCTTGTTCTTCAGGCCCTTCATGAGCACAATGTAGGTAATTTTGAAAAAGCTGTTTCGATTTATACGCAGATTATAGAATCCAAGCCTGTTCCGCCTGATGTCGTATTGAGCGTCATCTACAAGCACCGTGGAATGGCATATTTTGCACAGAATATTTACGAGGAAGCCCTTGAGGATTTTACAAAGAGTTTTGAGTATGATCCAAAAAGCTTCAGGTCGATCTACTATAAGGGTATTGTTTTCTCCGTAATGAACCGCAATGCAGAAGCTGTAAAGTGTTTTGACAAATCTCTTGAGATAAATGCCTTCCAGAGTCATGTTTTCTACCGCCGCGGACTTACGTATTACAATATGGGAGAATACAATCTGGCAATGAAGGATGTTACGAATGCTTTTAATCTAGGCCTGGATGATGAAGATCTAAGGGAGCTGAGAAACAAGCTTGTAAAGAAGTTTGATATGGGCATGTAATCTTGGAATGTTGTGTCTGTAAAAAAGGTTTGTGCTGAAAAAAAATACATTTTTTTTTTCAATTTTCAGTTTTTCCTATTGACACAAATCAGATAATAATATAATATCTAAAACATCAGCGAGCAGCACCGAAAGGTTCAGCTCAAAGATAAATGTCTCCCTCGTCTAGTGGTTAGGACATCGGGTTTTCATCCCGACAACATGGGTTCAATTCCCGTGGGAGATGTGAACTAAAACCTTAGCTATAACGGCTAAGGTTTTTTTGTTTTAAATCATCTAATTTGTTTGAGTGGGGAATTGAACCGCGGAATGAGCGCCGAGCAGGTGCGAGGAAAAGCCGGCATGGATGCCGGCGGAAGCGAATGTAGACGTGGCGGCGGGAACAGACAGGAAGTCTGTGACCACAGCCATTCAATTCCCGTGGGAGATGTGAATGAAACCTTAGCTATAACGGCTAAGGTTTTTTATTTTTCAATCAACTATTTCTACTATGATGTTGATAAGGACCCTTCGACTACGCTCAGGGATCCTGGGCGAAAGCTTTGCTCTCTAGATGCCGGTGCCTCTCATAACTTTCGCCCCAAGAATTGCATGCGCAATTCTTGTATAGGCGGGCCCTTCGGCTTTGCTCAGGGACCCTGGGCGAAAGCAGGGTTTTCAGGGCCTGTGCTGCAGGATTGCTGAGCCCGTGCGCAGGATTACTGAGCCCGTGCTGCAGGATTGCTGGGCCTGTGCTGCAGGATTGCTGAGCCCGTCGAAGTATCCTGCAGTTGAGTTTTGATCCAAATATTTTGCTGCAGTGCCATTCAATTCATGTGATTCCTTCCCCAAAAGTATCATATTGACTCCTGCTTTGAGAAAGACAAGTTTACGAAGTAAAATTGTAGAAACAATCGAAAGATTGTTTCCTTGGATCGCGGAAAGACCGTAGAAAACGTGTTTTTTTCCAATTAATTTAGTATACTTAAAATCATGGAAAGATATGACATTGCAATAATCGGAACAGGCCCTGCTGGAATCAGTGCGGCACTAACTGCGAAAATTCGCAACAAAGGCATTCTTCTCATCGGGGCAGGCAGATGCAGTGACAAGGTTTCGAAAGCCAGTGTCATAAAAAACTATCCCGGTTTTTCTGAAATAAGCGGAACCAGACTGAAGGAAGCTTTTGAAAACCACCTGAAGGCAATGGATGTGGCCGTCACAGAGGACAGAATCAGTGCGGTGTATTCCATGGGCAAGTATTTTGTGTTGAAGGGCAGCAAGGGAGACTATGAGGCATCATCTTTGATTCTTGCGACTGGAGTAGATATAACAAAACCTCTTGCCGGTGAAAAGGAGTATCTTGGGCGCGGGGTAAGCTACTGCGCCACCTGTGACGGCATGTTCTATAAGCAGAAAAAGGTTGCTGTCCTTGCTTATGAGGCCGGGGCATGGAAAGAAGCCCTTTATCTTTCCGAGTTGTGCAGTGAAGTTCTTTATTTCAAGTGCCATGATGAACCTGTGCCTGAATCAACACCTTCAAATCTTACTGTGATCGAAGAAAAACCTGAAGCCGTGGAAGGCACCTTGAAAGCAGAGATCCTTGTTGCTGGCGGCAGGGAATATGAGGTTGACGGCCTTTTTGTTCTCCGGGAAGCAGTAGCGGCTGACAGCCTGGTTCCGGGACTAAAGACGGAAGACGGACACGTTTTTGTTGACCGTCATATGAAAACAAATATTCCCGGCTGTTTTGCCTGCGGAGATGTTGCTGGAACGCCATATCAGTATATAAAGGCTGCTGGAGAAGGAAATGTTGCCGCTTTGAGTGCTGTTTCCTATCTTGCGGATTTAATAAATACAGACTAACTGGAGGTTGAATTATGGTAGAAGTCATTAAAAACAATGATATTTCAAAGGCTGCTTCTGCAGATGTTGCGGTAATTGACTTCAATGCGACATGGTGCGGTCCGTGCAGAATGCTGGCACCTGTTCTTGAGGAAGTTTCTGAGGAAATGAAGGACAGCGTAAAGTTTTTCAGCTGTGATTGTGATGAAAATGGAGAACTTGCAAGGCAGTTTGGCATCATGAGCATTCCGGCTGTTGTTGTTTTGAAAAAAGGTCAGCAGGCTGGAATGAATGTAGGCTTTGTTCCTAAAGAAGGCCTTGTAGATTTTATTAAGGGAAATATGTAAGAAAATTTTGGCTGAAAAAAAATGGTTGTCCAGATATGGGCAACCATTTTTTATGTCATCAACTGCTTTAGAAAAGCATTACGATGATCTTTGATGCAAGAACGATTGATACAAGGGCAAGTGGGTAGGTTGCTGCGTATGCTGCAGAAACTTCGTCTGTTCCGGCTGTAGCGATAAGAGTACCGAGAGCTGGAGTAGAAGTCATACCACCTGTGATTGAACCAAGGTTGTTGAAGATAGATAGTTTAAATACATATCGTGCAAATACATAACCAACGATCATTGGAACTGTAGTCATGATTGCTCCATAGATGAAGTAAGAAAGCTTTACGTTTGATACGAAGTTTACTCCACCAGGAACACCTGCACCGATAAGGAAGAGTACGAGACCAAGCTCGCGCATGAAATTGAGTGTCTGCTTTGAAAGACGGCAGTCAAGGCATCCGATCTTTCCGAAGTGACCGATGATGAGGCCACCGATCAAAGTTCCGCCTGAATTACCGAGGGAGAAGTATGAACCGCCACCGATAGGAATCTTGATCGCACCGATGAGGCATCCGATAGCAACGGCAAGGAAGAAAGGGAAGAAACCGAATTCTTCGATCTTGATGAGCTTTCCCTTTGGTTCCGGGATTGTAACCGAACCTGCTGCGACGAAAGATTCCCTTTCCTTTGCAATGTCAATCTTGAGGATTTTTGGAACGATCTGAACGAAAAGAACTACGCCGAGGACACCGTAAAGGTATGCGATTCCGTATCCTGCTGAGATTTCATCCTGAGCGGCACCTTCAACGGCTTCCTTTGCTGCAGAGAATCCTGGTGTTGATGTAAGACCGCCAGTAAGAAGACCTGCTGCCATGTTTGCGCTGAGGTTGTCGTCAAGCTTTACGCAGATGATTGCTGTAAGTGCACCGAGTCCGATGACTACGATTCCCATTACGAGGTATGCGATTGAGCTTCTGTTGAAGGTTCTGAAGAATTTAGGACCTGCGATGAGACCTACTGCAGTAACGAAAAGTGCTGTTCCGATATTTGAAACGATGGAAAAGTTTGCCTTGATCTTGTCGCTCCAAAGTACGATCTGCTTTTCCCCGATATTGAAGTTAGGAAAGTACTGGATGAGAACTCCATAACAGAGGGCGATGAGAAGGACTCCTGCAGTTCCGAGAGAAATGCCTTTGACGCTGATTGCGCCTACAAGGTATCCGATTGCACCGATTAAAAATACGATGAAAATGATTGACAGAGCTGACGAGCAGACAGCTGACAAATAAGTAATCATAATAGATTCCTCGAATTTATATAAAAGTTCAGTTATTTTATAACTTTGTACCATATAGGGCAATCAGTTTTCAGCATAAATTTTAAGAATCTGGCTTATATTTGGAATGTGATGGAAATTGAAATGAACATCATTTCTGTAGATGCTGAAGATTTAATTTTATTGATGTGGTAGAATAATGACATGACAAAAGTGGAACTAAGAAAAGAAATGAAATCTAAACTTGCAGGTCTAGATCCTGTGGCAAAATCCTTTGAGAGCATGTCAAAGTGCATGGCAGTAATTCAGTCGGAAATATTCAGCAAAGTCAAATGTGTTTTCGGTTTCATGCCGATGAAGGATGAAGTTGATGTTCTTCCGGTTTTACGTACGGCGTTGCAGCAGGGGAAAAAGGTTCTGATTCCAAGGATTATCGGCGGAACCTGCGACATGGAATTCTATTACCTGACCGATGAGCCAAACAGCCAGACTGAATCAAACAAGTGGGGGATCGCTGAACCTAAGACGGAACTTGAAAAGTGCGTTATGGACGATCTTTTGCCGGATCTAAGAGGCGATGAGATCCTTGTGCTTGTTCCGGGTCTTGCCTTTGGAAAAGACAACAGCCGTCTTGGGCGTGGAAAAGGATTCTATGATAGGTTTCTTTCTGAATTGAAAAAAAAGACCGCAGCCCAGGGTAAAGAAAGACCTTGGATCTGCGGAATCTGCTACAGCGCTCAGATTGTTGAATCTGTTCCTGTGGACGAAAATGACGTCAGGATGGACGTTGTTCTTTGATTCTATTCTGGCTTTTTTTCCACATTCATGGCAGGTCCTGAACCTGGTTTTACGCCATATTTCTTGAATGCCATCTTGAGGTAAATCGGTTCAAGAATCAAAGTAACCACATAAGAAATGATGTAGCTTGAAAGCCACGATCTTGGAAGGGCAGCAAGGATGCTTGGGCGAGGCACTGAAAGAGGAACATTGTTGATGTCCATGTTGTGTTTTGCCATAGTTATCATCAGGGTTGTGTTTACTGTGGTGATGATGAATACATAGAATATATTTGTGATTACATTGGCCACAAGGAACTTAGCCGGCATCTTCATGTTTTCTGTCATCTTATCCTTGACCGGTTTTACAGGAAGGAAGAATCCTATGCAAAGTGCAAGTATGCATGAGATGACCATGCTGATGATCAGCATTGGAACTGCAAAATGACCTGAAGCAAGAACGCCATGGGTGGAAAGGATGATGCTTACCGTAATTCCCATGGCTATGTTCATAAAGAAGCCCACTTTTCTCATTGTGAGGGCCTGAGGATTTGTCTGTACAGAGTTATTTTCCATACAGACAATTATAACTCACTAGAAGCAGTTTTCAACAATTTCGGCGTCAGGATTTTTATTCTGAATCAATCCTGCGGCAAAGTAGATTATTCCGCCTGCTAAAAGTCCCCATACAACAGCGTTTATTCCTGCAACATGCACAAAGTAATGGCAGAAAATATAGACTGCTACGGCTCCAAGAGAAGAACCAAGGGCAGCTTCCTTTGTTCCCTTCTTCCAGAAAAGTCCGCCGACAAGAGGCCAGAAGAATGAACATTCAAGACCGCCGAAAGCAAATAGGTTCAGGAAGAAGATGATCTTTGAGGCGTGCAGGGTAAAGAATACGACAATGGCACCTGTTATGAAAACAATGAGTGCGGAACTTAATTTAAAGTATCTGTTGTATTTCTCTGTTTTTTCTGCATCATCCTTCACGATGTATGTCTTGTAAAGATCCTTGAGAATCGCTACAGCCGCAAGGAGAAGAAGTGAATCTACTGTAGACATTACAGCAGCCATTGGTGCTGCAAGAAAAATTCCGGCAAGCCCTACAGGCATGATGTTCTGGACTACAAACGGAATGAAATAATCTGAAGTCTTGACCATGCTTTTGTCTGCGATTGCTCCGGCCCAGCAACCGGCAAGGTGCATTCCGACGAGAATGAAAGAACAGGTTATTGTTCCTATGACCATTGCTTTCTTAAGGGAGTTTGTGCTGTTGAATCCTAGGGCGCGTACTGCAGTCTGTGGAAGTCCAAGGGTTCCAAATCCAACAAGGATCCAGAAGGAAATCAATGTTCCAGGCTTGTATTTTGCCCACATGTTGTCATAGACATCCGGAAGATTTTTCTGGAGTCCGGCATCAATTCCGCTTAATCCTCCGCCTGCCTTGAGGACAAAGAATACAAGAAGGAAGGTGCCTACCATCATTACGATTCCCTGAATTGCATCCGTAAGGGCAACTGCTGTAAATCCACCGAATGAAGTATAGATTATTACTGTCAGTGCAAAAATGATCAGAGCCCATTTGAAAGGAATTCCAGTGATGGATTCAATCAAAGTTGCTCCGCCCTTGAACTGTGAGATCATCTGGGCGATGATGAATGCCACCATGAGAAGACTTGTTGCAATTACCAGTGCGTCGCTCTTGTAGCGTGCCTTGAGGTATCCTGCGACGGAAACAGCGCCAGTACGACGTCCTACGATGGCCATTTTGTTTCCAAGCACTCCAAGAATAAGGAATACTACCGGAACCTGAACCGCTGCAATCCAAACCTGTGCATATCCAAAGGTCATTCCGGCAGCTCCCGGCCCTGAAACGAAGGAACTTACGGAAGTGTAGGTTGCAATTGTTGTCATTGCAAGAACAAATCCGCCAAGTCCGCGTGAACCGATGAAATAGTTTTTTTCTTTTGAAAGAACAGATTTCTTTTCTGAAATTCTTCCGTAGATGATTCCAGAAATGGCATTGATGATCAGATATGCCAGTGTGATTGTGAGAATGATAATCTGATTGTGTGTCATTTTTCTTCTCCCTGTTCTTCATCGTACTCAAAGTCCTTGAACACTTTTTTTGCAAGGATGATTACAGAAGCAATGCTGAGAACAATTGTTCCGAACACTGAAACTGAAAACCATGCTGGCATTCCAAGAAAATATAATCCTTTTCCGTTGAGTACAAATGCCGTACCTATGTGCCAGATACAGCAAACTGCACCAGCTATAAGGGTGGCTTTGATTTCCCTTACGCACTGTGCGTGCTTTTCTTCTTTTGAGAACTTCTCCATTTAGTTTCTCCAAAAAATGAACTTTCAATAAAACTGAACTAAAACTCCTGAGTGTAAAAAGTGATAAACTCCGTAGCATTCCTAAAGGAGCAGATTATAGGAACACCGATCTGCTGATAAAAACTCTTAAATAATAAAAAATGACGCGTTCATATTAACAAAAAATGACATTTATTACTATAATGTCGTCATGGCTCAACCTCTTCTTTTCAGCCTCATAGACAAGGCAATTTACGACTACAGCATGATTGTTCCAGGAGACAGGATTCTTCTCGGAGCAAGCGGAGGAAAAGATTCAACAGCCTTGATTGAATATTTTGCCCAGCGTTCAAAAAGACGCAGTGCGGATTTTGAATTTAAATGCATCCATATCCATTCTGAAATTACACCGCCGTTAAATGAAGAACTTTCTTCCATGTTCAGGCAGTGGGATGTGGATGTGGAAAGCATTTATGTGGATGTGCTCAACAGGGTAAAGCCTGGCCGCAAGATGAACTGCTATTGGTGCAGTACCCAGCGCCGTACGGAACTTTTGAAATATGCCATGGATAATGGCTACAACAAGATTGCCCTGGGCCATCACCTTGATGATATTCTTGAAACCATGCTCATGAATATGCTTGACAAGGGGGAATTTGCAACCATGCCTCCTGTAATGAGGTATGACAATTATCCGTGCCAGATAATAAGACCCCTTTGCTATACTGACGAGCAGACCATCATCGATCACGGAACTGAAAGAGGATACATTGTAAGCACCTGTACCTGTAACTATCAGGAAACAAGCCGCAGAAAAGATGCAAGAAAGAGCATTGAATTCATTACGGGCGGAGACAAAATCAAGAAGAACAAGCTTTTCCAGTCCATGAAGAACATTCTTCCTGACTAT
>JAEDDW010000209.1 GCA_016293645.1 Treponema sp.
GATAAATCTCATTGTCAAAAGGGAAACAGCCCAGATCTACAGCTAAGGTCCCAAAGTATATCTAAGTGGAAAACGATGTGAAGATACACAGACAACCAGGATGTTGGCTTAGAAGCAGCCACACATTCAAAGAGTGCGTAATAGCTCACTGGTCGAGCGTCTTTGCGCGGAAAATTTAACGGGGCTAAGATATACACCGAAGCTTAGGCTGCATCTTAAGATGCGGGGTAGGGGAGCGTTGTGTACGCGGAGAAACAGTAGCGTAAGCGGCTGTGGAGTGTACAGAAGTGAGAATGCCGGAATGAGTAGCGCGAATGCAGTGAGAATCTGCATGGCCGGAAACCTCAGGTTTTTGGAGGAAGGTTCGTCCGCTCCAAGTTAGGCGGGAGCTAAGGTCAGGCCGAAAGGCGTAGCCGATGCACAGACGGTAGAGATTCCGTCCCCACCGAAGAATTTAAGCGCAGGGACACTTTATGAAGGTCAGAGCCGGGTGTTGGTTCCGGTAGTGATCGAGGGAAAAATAGTACCGAAGTCTGGCTGGAATAGAGGCGAGAAAAGCTGCGTGAATATTCAAGGTGCCCGTACCGCAAACCGACACAGGTAGGTAGGAAGAAGATTCTAAGGCCAACGGGAGAAGGGTTGTTAAGGAACTCGGCAAGTTGACCCCGTAACTTCGGAAGAAGGGGTGCTCACGAGAGTGAGCCGCAGAGAATAGGCCCAGGCAACTGTTTACCAAAAACACAGGTTTGTGCTAAATCGAAAGATGACGTATACGAGCTGACGCCTGCCCGGTGCTGGAAGGTTAAAAGGAGATGTGCAAGCATTGAATTGAAGCCCCAGTGAACGGCGGCCGTAACTATAACGGTCCTAAGGTAGCGAAATTCCTTGTCAGGTAAGTTCTGACCCGCACGAAAGGCGTAATGATCTGGGCACTGTCTCAACAGCCCGCCCGGCGAAATTGTAGTACCGGTGAAGATGCCGGTTACCCGCGACAAGACGGAAAGACCCCATGGAGCTTTACTGTAGCCTGATATTGGGTTTCGGTGTTGCATGCACAGGATAGATGGGACACGAGGAAGCGAGGGCTTTGGCCTTCGTGGAGTGGACGTTGGGATACCATCCTTGCGACATTGGAATTCTAACCTGCGCCCTTGAATCAGGGCGGGGGACATTGTCAGGTGGGCAGTTTGACTGGGGCGGTCGCCTCCTAAAAAGTAGCGGAGGCGTTCAAAGGTTCGTTCGATCTGGACGGAAACCAGATGAAAGAGTGCAAACGCATAAACGAGCCTGACTGCGAGACTGACGGGTCGAGCAGAGACGAAAGTCGGAGTTAGTGATCCGGTGGTATGTGAGTGGAAATGCCATCGCTCAACGGATAAAAGCTACCCTGGGGATAACAGGCTGATCTCCCCCAAGAGTCCACATCGACGGGGAGGTTTGGCACCTCGATGTCGGCTCATCGCATCCTGGGGCTGTATTCGGTCCCAAGGGTTGGGCTGTTCGCCCATTAAAGCGGTACGCGAGCTGGGTTCAGAACGTCGTGAGACAGTTCGGTCCCTATCTGTCGTGGGCGCAGGATATTTGATGGGAGCTGTCCCTAGTACGAGAGGACCGGGACGGACGTACCTCTGGCGCACCAGTTGTTCCGCCAGGAGCATAGCTGGGCAACTATGTACGGATCGGATAAACGCTGAAAGCATCTAAGCGTGAAGCCGACCCAAAGATAAGATATCCCACTGTTTCAAACAGGTAAGACCCCTTGGAGACTACAAGGTCGATAGGCATGATGTGTAAGTGGAGCGATCCATTCAGCAGGCATGTACTAATAGGTCGAGGGCTTGACCCCACTTCGCTTGATACTCGAGTGAGTCAACGTAAGGAGTAGCAGATTATTATTCAGTTTTGAAGGCACGTCCTTCAAGAAACACTGGACAAGGAAACATGAATGTGTTATACTTGGTCAGTCAAATGGTCGGTGTCGATGACGGTGAGGTCCCACCTGTTCCCATTCCGAACACAGAAGTTAAGCTCACTTGTGCCGAAGATAGTT
>JAEDDW010000210.1 GCA_016293645.1 Treponema sp.
AGGAATGAGCAGACTAACAAAAAAATCACCGGCAGCTGATTATGCAGATGCATTTCCTGTTGCCAATGGCAGACTGGGTGCAAAAGTTTTTGGAAATCCGGGACATGAAATAATAAGACTGTGCGAGGAATCCCAGTGGTCGGGTGCATTCCACGACAGGAACAATCCACAGTGCAGGGAAGCCCTCAAGGAAACAAGGACCCTTCTGGGCCAGGGGCGTTTTGGAGAAGCCCAGGAGCAGGTGTTTGAATGCCTCAGCGCAACCCCATCGGACCAGACATTCTACTGTCCTTCCGGTGAAATCCACATAGATTTCTATGACGGAGAACACAAATCCCTTTACGAAGTTGCAGGCGGAAAGAGAAACTGCTTTGCCGGATGCGACGCCTACAAGCGTGAGATCGATTTTGAGACTGGAATTGTTTCCTCTGAATTTTCCATCGAATCATCAGTCGGCGGAGAAAAGGATTTTTCAAGAAGTTCCCCGGACAGCTCCATCACCTACACAAGGGAATGTTTTGCAAGTGGAAGCGGAAATGTGATCGTCTACCACATTTCATCAAGCGTTCCGAAAAGCATCTACTTTCGTGCAAACATCGAGAAGAAAGGATGCGCAAAAAAATACAGCCTTACCAATGATACGGTCTCGGTCCTGGATGTAAACAACTTTCCGTCATGCATAATGATGACTGCAGTTTCTTCAGGCGGAACGGTTTGCATAAAAGGCGAACATATCGTAGTTGAAAAGTCCGATGACGTCACACTCTACATCGATGTTGAGACCGGATACAGAAGAGGACACTTCAGAAGCAAGATGGGAGACGTCCACAAAAAACCGCTTGCAGCAGCCTCAAGATGCGCCGACCTTGCGCTCAAAAGAATCTGCTTTGCTTCAGGCACATCGTATGAAAACCTCAAGGCCGACTACATCTCGGAATACTCATCATGGAACAACCAGGCACTTCTTACGGTGAACGGAACCGGGAACATCGACTGGGATTATGCCAGATACAAGCTTATCTGCGACCTTGGTCCAAGATCGACGCTCCCGAAAGTCACATGCGGTCTCTGGTCGGAAAACGGCGGAGAAAAATTCAGTCTGCGTGGAAACGGAATGTACAGATCAGCTTCCGGAATGCTTGGACTTGCCGCCCTCAACAGACCTCTTTTCAAATTCTCAAAACGGCTCTTCAGGCATGGAAAATCCACTGCGGAAAAAATGTATGGAGTCGAAGGTTTTGTATGCCATGACACGACTGACATCTGGGGAGATTCCGCTCCAGACGGAACCGACTTGAGCACTTCGTATTCTCCTCTCGGTGCACTTTCTTTTGCCAGGTCACTGATCGAATACTATGAATACACCATGGACACAAAGGTCCTCAGAAAAAATTTCAAGATCCTCAAAAGCGCCTGCGTGTTCTTCCTCAACATACTGCTTCCGGCTGACGAGAAAAAACATCTTGTGCTGTCTCCTTCCTTTGCTAAGGAATGGAAAGATTCAGAAGGAAGAACTTATTACATCACGGAAAAATCAATGGAAGATTCCATTGCGATAAAGGAACTTTTCCTTCTTACCTCAAAGGCACTCCACTATCTTGGAAAGTCGAATTCCGATGCTTTCACACTGACACTTTCACATGCCATCGCAAAACTTGACGCACCTGATTCCGGGTGGACATCGGTCGAGGAACATGGCACGGATGATTTTGACAGATGGCTTTGTTCCGTGAGGGATTCGATCCTCAAATGCAGGATGATTGATGACAGCGTGGAAATTTCCCTTCTTGAATCGGTTCCGGCTGAATGGAAAAACGGAAGGCTTGAAAAGATGCAGCTCAGGGGAAACATCTGCTGCGACATAGAATGGAAGGATGGAAGGCTTGAAAAAGCAGTCGTCCACACCGAGCGCGGATCCAGGTTCTGCAGAAATGTAAACGTGATCTACAAGGGAAGAAAATATCCGGCCCAGATTTCCGAGGATGGAACCCACGATCTTAAAAATGTTCTTCCGTCGACTGTGGACTGATGAAAATTATTTAGGA
>JAEDDW010000211.1 GCA_016293645.1 Treponema sp.
GAGCAAAGCGTTCGTCATCGCGAGCAAAGCGTGGCGATCCATGTATACTACAAGGTCTCAAGAAATTCTATTACTTCTTCAGCTCCTGACACGAGGACGCCGCCCATCCCCATCTCAAGTGGCAGGGCAAGGTCGATGTCATGGCGGTCGCCGATGGAGATGCACTGGCAGGCTTTCGATCCCGTGCGTTCCAGGGCAAGCTCAAGAATTTCTCTGGCCGGCTTTGATTTTCTGCAGGTGTCAAGCCCGATTATCTGCGGCAGGATTTCATCGATGCCAAGAACGCGGAGTGTCCTTCTGGCGGCCGCCACCGGGTTGTTTGTCACGCAGATCAGGTTGTATTTACGGGCGGCAGCTTCCAAAGTTTCCTTGAGCTGCCTGTTTGGTTCAAGGTAGTTTTCCGGTTTAAGAAGTTCGATCCTCCACTGGATGCTTGTGTCAATATCCACACCAAAGTTAAGGAAAACATTTCCAAGACTTATTTTCTTTCCGTTGTTTTCAGATGCGTATTTTTTTCTGAAGTCCGCGATTTTTTTTCTTGCATCCTCGTGTGTCATTCCCTTGAGGTCTGCCCAATGGCGTATCTGTACGTCTATCTGTTCCTGAACAAATTCACTGCTGGTGTACAGAGTTCCGTCTATGTCAAAAATAAGTGTCTTTGGATCTTCAGGTATGTTGTAAAGCTTCATTTATTCCTCAACGCTTGGAACGAAAAGCTTTTCCGGCTTGAAAAGTTTTTTGGCGGCTTCCTGTATGGAACTGTAGATTCCCATTCCGGCAAAAGCCATTGCTGCGTCTCCAAGAAGTTCACTGTCGGAACAAGATGGAACTGCAATCTTTATTCCGGTAATGTCGGCTTTCATCTGGTTGCGCTTGTCGTTGCTTGCCTGTCCGCCTGTGATGCTCATTCTGTCAGGAAATGGGAGTCCTTTTTCGAATGCAGCTTTCTTTAGAAGATCCAGAGCACTCCTTACATCAAGAGCAGTCTGAATGAGAAGGTATTTTCCCTGGTCCAGCGTTGCGCTGCTTCCGTCGCTTTCAATCATTTTGTCCACAAGGTCATTGTACTCGATTGATTCGCCAAGCTCACGGTCGATCTTCTGCTTGAAGGCCGCAAACTTTGATCCGCTGTCAGGAAGAAGGACGCTTGCATTCCAAAGTCCAGGAATGATAGACGGAAGTGTTCTGATTCCGTCGCCGTAAAGAGGTTCCTTTGTGCAGAAATTTATTCCTTCGCTGGAACCGGCTCTGTCGCAGATTGTGTTTTCGACAACTGTTCCTGTTCCGACAAGGGCTGCTATGAAATCCGGTGCTCCCAGAAAAACAGGAAGTCCGTCTGTGATTCCGTGGTCTTCCGCGCCAAGGAAAGAGACAGCTTTGTGTGTAAGACCGCCGATTTTTTCTGATGACATCTTGAAAGGCGGAAGTTTCTTTACATCATCCTGGTATAATCCTGCAGCTGCAAGATCTTCATCAGTCCAATAGGCTTTTCTGTATCTTTCTTCCGGAAGAATTGTGCATGCCTTGTCCGTCAAAAGCCATATAAGATATTCAGGAGCTCCGAAAATATATTCTGTCTTTTCCCAGACTGAAGAATATTTGTTCTTGAAAGTTACGATGCGTGGAATGAACAGAGAAGGGCTTTTAAGCTGAACTGCATCTTCGTTCCAAAGGTAGGTTTCGCCGCTTGTTGCGACAAGGGTTGGTCCGTTTCCGCTTATGCAGATTCCGTCAACCTTTGATTCCGGAGCCTGCGAAAAAAGTTCCACTGTCGCATTCTGAAGGGCAGGGAACCATTCCTTTGATGAATGCTCTGTCTTTACGAGAAGAAATTTTCTGCGGCTTTTTGCATGAACAGTTCCCTTTTCGTCAATGAGTGCCGCCTTGAGGGAAGATGTTCCGATGTCTACACAAAGAATTGTCATAAAAAAAATTATATCACTTTAAAAACAAAAACCCAACATTTCCGGTCAAGAAATATTGGGCTTTGTTTACGTCATTAAATTATGTTATGGAAAGCAGCTGTCATTGCGAGGAG
>JAEDDW010000067.1 GCA_016293645.1 Treponema sp.
CGGGGGATTGCAAAGGAACTGCAGGATGCTTCGACTGCGCTCAGCAATCCTGGACACACGCAGCAATCCTGGACTCGCTCAGCAATCCTGGACACACGCAGCAATCCTGGACTCGCTCAGCAATCCTGGACTCGCTCAGCAATCCTGGAATCGCCTGGTGACAGAAGGGGGCGGTTCTTCTTTTTTATTGATTTTTTTGATAAAATTACAATGTGAAAAGAGTTTCCGTTTTATCGTTTTGTTTTATCGCTTCACTCATTTTTTCAGGGCAGAATTTGTTTGCCGCCAGGCAGCAGAAAAATAATTCCGGCAGGCAGAAAAATCAGATAGAAAAAAATGCTTTCGCCTCATACCCGGAGGAATTTTCCTCGCTGCTTTTCGAGGCTCTCGGACATGCAAGAAACGGGGATTTTGAAAAGGCAGTCGGCTGTTTTGACGAAAGGATCTACGATTTCAAAAAAGATGAGACGTCAGAAAAAAATGCCGTGCGCATTGATCTCATAAGCGCGGACGTGCAGAAGCAGATGCGCGAGTATAAAAAAATACAGCTGGAGCGTTCCGCTAAAAAACTTAATTTCAGCAACAGCGCAGACAGAGTTCCGCTTGAAGGATACTTTTCAAATTTTGCGGCGATAATAAACAAAATACGCGATCTTGGACAGCAGATACAATCGACGGGAAGTTCAGGCTACCCCTACTATCTTTCAAGATTCATCCTTGGGATATCGGAAGAAAAGGACAGCGGTCTAGCCGGAACACTTGAGCTTGAATTCAAGGCGGAAACCGATCAGCTTCTTGGTTCCGTGTGGAACAAATGCGATACTTCCTCAAGAATCATCGCAGACGCACTATCTGAAAACAAGATCTTTACGGACGGAACTTCAATCGCTGAGGCAGAAAAAGAATTCACGCAGATCAGTAATTACATAGATGAGCTGAGAGAAATCAACAATCTCAGAGGAAAATTAAAAAATAAGAAAGCATCATCGCAGAAGGACGAAAATGATTTTGCGACTTCGATGAATGCAATGAATGCAATCTGTTCCGACGGGAAAAAACTCATTCCGGCGATCTTGAATCTGCAGAAGGAACTTGAATCAAAGCACACGGTTCCGCAGGACAAGGTTTCAAGCATAAGATCTGAAAATGATTCCTATGCGTCGGCACTTATTTCTTCCGCAAGCAATCTTTCCGCATGGGGAAAAACGGCGGCAGCTTCTGCGAAACTGAATTCCTTTTTCATACTTGATTCTCTGGCGGACGAAAGACTTTCATGGAAGGTCATCACCAGAAGTTACAGGGATGCAGGTTCAAAGACGGAAGCAAAATGCACTCAGCTTGCCATCGCCAAGTGGGTTGCCATCGCCGACTACTATTCACAGACCGGTACGGTTCTTTTTCAGGAAGACAGCAGCGCCTATGAAAGAATCAAAAATTATATGGAAGGCAAAGACGGAATTTATTATCCGTCACGATGTATGGCCGATCTTGAAGTTTTAAAGGAAAACATCAACAAAGACCTTTCGGCTCTTGAGGACTGCAAGATAAAACTCAACAACGGATATATTTACCGCTCCAATTTCATAAGGCAGCAGGAAGTAATTTCCGAGCAGACAAAAAAAATCTCAGAACTGAAGCAGAATTTCCAGTCCATTGAAGATGACGCAAAAAACAGATTATTGAAAGCACAGCTTGCAAAAAATGAAATCGAAGTCTACTGTTCGAGAGCAAAAAGCTTCAACGACCGCAACAACTTCCAGCAGTCATTTTCAAATTATCAGACGGCAAGCAACGCATATACAAGACTGACGGAAGATTTGAAAAATGACGGTGACATACAGAAAGAAATTTTTGACAAAGTATCGGACCTTAGAAACGACATAATTGAAAAACAGCAGCCGATACTCAACAAGGAACTGCGCACAATAAAGACCCAGGCAAGAACCGCCTACTATGCCGGAGACTTTGAAAAAGCCAGTGCGCATATCGGTCAGGCGGACAGCAAACGTGAAATGTGGTCAAGGCTTCTCGACATCACGATGGAGACCGACACCGAACTTGAACGAATCAGAAACTTTGTCAACACGGCGATCGCCATCAAGGAAGGCAGGGAAATCCATCCATACGATGCAAAGGCACCTGAAATGAGGCAAAATCTTTCACTGGCAGGAAAATATTTTTTCCAGGGTGAATCTCTTCTCAAGGAAGGGAAAAGAAACGAGGCAGAAAAATACCTGAACATGGCTTCGGAAAAAATCAATCAGGTAAAAATCTACTACCCAAGGAACAAGACAGCCAGCGTACTTGCCCTCAGGATCACAAAAACTCTTGATCCTGAAAATTTCGAAGACATTTTCAAGTCAAAGGTCAACGAACTCAAACAGGTGGACTACTCAACACGGAATTCCATGGCGCAGGAATCCTACAGCAATCTTCTTGATCTGTACGAAATGAACAGTTCCTATCCTGGGCTGAAAAACATGATTGAAAGCGCAGAATACTCTCTTGGGCTCAAGCAGAAACCGGCGGACAGAAGTGTTCTTGCAAAGGCAGAGAAACTTGCCCAGGAATCACAGGATCTGCTGAACAAAGCCGGCCGCGACACGATTCTCCTTGAGCAGGCAAAAACAAAGGCCCAGTCGGCTATCGAAATCGATCCTGAAAACAACAAGGCAATCAAAGTTCTTGATGAAATCGCCTTGAGAACAGGACAGCAGTCGGCAGTCATATTGAGCACATCGGACGAAGCCCTTTACCAGAGCGCCCTTGCAGACCTTCAGAAAAACAAGGTTTTTGACGCAAATTCAAAACTGACAAAACTTCTGCAGAACAGTGCGAATTCACGTTCAGCAAAAATTCTCAAGCTTAAGAAACGAATTGAGGCACAACTATGAAACTGAAACAAATCATCACAACATCATTAATTACAGCTGCCTCCATCGCATTTACTTTTGCAGGTCCATTTTATTTTGAGGACAGTTTTGTCGCATCTGACAGCAAGGAAAACTGCTTTTATCCAACCGGAATTTCTTCCAGCGCAAAACAGAAAAACGCAGTCTTCTTCTGGCAGGAAACTGACGGAAACAGCATCTACATTTCATCGAAATCAAGTTCCGACGGAATTTTCTGGAACACAAACAAACGCTTTGCAGGTCCCTTTGAATTTTCCGGAGATGTTCCACAGATCTATTCCGCAGCGACAAACGAGAAGACCACGGTTCTTGCCGTGATGAACGAAGAAAAAATCGAACTGTTTACGTCACAGGACAGCTTTGCAAGCATAAAACAGAAAACTCTTGCCAGTGACATGAATTTCATCGCTCCAAGAGTCTTCAGGAATTCCGCAGGCGGGTTCACCATATTTGCATCGCATCCTGATGAAGATTCTTTCTCGCTGTACTACGCAACATCAAATGATGGTGAAAACTGGAGCAGCTTTGCGGAGTTCACGGTTCCATTCCAGGTAAAGAACACATACAATCCGATCGCTCCATTTCTTGCCCCTTCGAAAGGCGGAGACATCGTCGTCTATCAGTGCCAGTATTCGGAATCAAACCTGATCTCGATCCAGCTTTTTTCAACCTTCACGAAGGACAACGGAAAGTCATGGACAAAGCCGGTTCTGTTTTCTGGAAAGGAATCTACGGAAGACGGAAAGTTCACTAGCTTCAACAACCAGAATCCTTTTGTAATCAGGACGAAAGCAAATGAGGTGATGGTCGCGTGGGAAAGATCTCCATTCTATTCGACGAACGGAGACATTTATTTCGCACTCATGTCGGACACCGGTGCTTTCAAGGGAAAAATTGAAAAGATAAGCTCCACGGGATTTTCATCGAAACCCCAGCTTTTCGAATTTGAGGATTCCGTAAACCTTACCTGGTTCACGACTTCAAAGGGAAACCAGAATGTCTACCTGGCACAGAAAAAAGGTGCATGGTGGGAAGACACAACGATGATTTCAACAAACCAGGCCCAGCTTCCTTCCGCTTTCTACACGAACCATGGCAAGGAACTTTCGTTTGTCTGGGAAGAGACTGATCTGAAGACAGGTAAAAACGGAATCGCCATTCTTGCTACAGACCACAGCGTTCAGAAACCAAAGGCAATTCCGGTCAACTTCAAGAACGGGCAGCGGTCAAGGCAGGCAAAGCTTCAGACGGGACTCAAGGGAACTCCGGACTCTTCCGGCATCAAGGGATTCTCATGGATATGGACGCAGAATCCTTCCGAGGAACCTGGAAAGACTATCACGAACTCCCCGGACAATGTTCTAGTGAAGGCCGAGGTAAGCAAGGACGGACTATGGTATTTCAAAGTCAGACAGACTGACTACGCAGGAAACTGGTCAGACAGCGCAGTGCTGACATACAACCTTGACTGTACTCCTCCCGCATCTCCAAAAATTCTTGAAAAGGACAGTGAGATTCCGGGACTTGCGGATTCCAATTCGTTCCGCCTTGAATGGAAAAATGAGGAAGACGATGACATCGCAGGTTACACTTATACGCTCAAATACATCGCACCAATTCAAAAACAAATTGTACATACTCCAAGAAGACCTTTGCAGCTTTCACGGGAAGAAACAGTTGAATTCACCAATACCCTCTTTGATGAAAATGAGGAAGATTTAAAAGCCGAAATCATATTGCCGGACCATATTATCTCCGACAGAAATTTTCTTGATTTCAAAAACATACGGAACGGACTTTATGTTTTTTCAGTGGCGGCAATCGACACAGTCGGAAACATCGGTTCCCAGTCCAAGATTGAATTCGCAGCAAACAAATACACTCCAACGACATTCATCTCTTCAGTAAATGCGAAGACAGATGACTTTGGCGAAACGATGCTTACAATCACAGGCGGTGGATTTTCATACGATGGCCAGATTACATCCATATATCTTGACCGCGATGGACTTGAGCCTTACGACTATACGCTCAGACTTGTTTCCGGAGACTATGCAATCACCTCCAACAGCAGGATCAATGACATCAAGCTGAAAAGGACAAATACAGGGAAGTACAGGATCGGCCTCATGCATTCCGACCGTGGTCTGTATTTCTCTTCAGAACCGATCCTTGAAATAGAGGAACGCGGAACAACAAAATTGAAAAACAGGAACATGTTTGCACCTGCATGGAAAATCATACAGAGTGCATACAGGAAACATATCAACGCTGCGGTCGCGGTCTTTGCAGCAATTGCTCTGCTTGCCGTCATGATGATGACTGTCAGCACAAGATCGCTTGTAAAAACCGCAAAGGAAACCATTACAGTAAACGCAGAAGTCAGGGCACTTCTGGAAGGAGACATAATGCCACAGGAAAAGAAAAGAAAGGCCGAAGCATATAGACAGAAGGGATTGAGCCTTAAATCAAAACTTGTACTGCATTCAACAATCCTCATCACGGTGATGGATGTAATGATTTTCCTTGGATTTGGATGGTACATGATCAAGGGTCAGAAAGAGACCATGGCACAAAGCCTCAGCCAGCGCGTAAGCGTCATGCTCAATTCAATTTCAAGCGGAGCAAAGGTCTATCTTCCACAGACGACTTCGGAAGACAACCTTTCATTGACAGATATCATCAACCAGGTCTCTGCCCTTTCAGAAAGCCTTGAAGGAACAATTACAGGATATTCTGCAGATCATTCTGCCACTGGAATAAACAACGTCTGGGCAACTACAAGCAAAGACATTCTAGGCGGAATTGAAGAGAACGCATTCATTCCGGGTATCACACGTCTTGAAGATGAAAAGCTTTCGGAAGTTTTTGCCATCTGTGAAAATCTTGATTCAAAGGCAAAAGAACAGGCTGATGAAATCGCGATGAACATCACGGAACTTACAAAGGAAGGTCTTTCCCTTGTCTCAAAGGCAGACGCAAAAAGCGTAGCCCGTAGACAGGAGATCCAGACAATAAGAAACCATCTCAACGCAAGGCTTGATTCCATTCTGAATGAAATCTCAAAAGAGGCGGAAGGAAGCATTCCTGAATTCAATGCTGAAAACATTGATACTGAAAACACGGAATACATTTTCTACAAGCCGCTTCTCTACAGGACTGGCAATGACTCAACTTATGTCCACGGAACGGTTCTTGTCAAAATCACAACAGAATCACTTCTCAGGCAGATTGATAACGAAAAGAACCTGATCATCAACACATGTATAATCGTCCTTCTGATTGCCCTTGTTCTTGCTTTCCTGAGCACATATTTCATGGCAAGCCTTATCGTACGTCCTATCAGGAAACTTGCCTCTCACGTTGCAATGATCCGTGATACTGAAGACATGGAAAAACTTTCCGGCAAGACAATCGCCATAAGATCAAAGGATGAGATCGGCATGCTTGGTGACACGGTGAATGAAATGACCCGTGGGCTTGTTGAAGCTGCCGTGCAGAGCAAGAACCTGACACTTGGAAAAGACATCCAGACCAAATTCATTCCGCTTGAAATCAAAGATGGAATCACAATGACTACCGGAAAACTTGCAGCCAGGGGAGCAGATTTCTTCAGCTATTACGCCGGGGCCGATGAACTTTCCGGAGATTACTTTGACTACAAGCAGCTGGATGACAAACATTATGCGATCATCAAATGCGACGTTTCAGGCCACGGAGTTCCGGCCGCATTGATCATGGTTGAAGTCGCAACACTATTTCTCAACAGTTTTAAGAACTGGAACATGAAAAATCCAAATCAGGGAATCAACATTGCACCTGTCGTAGGCCAGATCAATGACCTTCTTGAAAGCCGAGGATTCAAGGGCCGTTTTGCAGCCTTTACACTCTGCATCATGAACACTGAAACCGGTGAATGCTGGTTCTGCAATGCTGGAGACAATCTCATCCATATATACAGTGGATCACAGCAGAAGAAAAACATTGTGAAACTTCAGGAAACTCCTGCCGCCGGAATCTTCAGCACCGATCTTGTCGACATGAAAGGTGGTTATAAAGTCTCAAAGCTCACGTTGAAAAAAGACGATATTCTATTTCTCTTTACTGACGGTATAGAAGAAGCAAAAAGAATTTTCCGCGACGATAATTTTACACCGACAGTCTGCGCTGAGCCAGGTCTTGAAAAAGATCAGGAGCACGAAAACCACAAATGCGGTGAAGACAATGAGGAAATGTCTCCTGAACGTGTAACCCAGATCATTGAAGCCGTTTACGCACGCCAGAAATTTACCCTGCACAAATTCCATGCCCCAAGTCAACAGTCTGATTTTGATTTTGATTTTTCTACCTGCGACGGAACTGCAGACGATGCGATCCTTGCCCTTGTCTCAGTTGAAAAAGTGTTCCGACTCTACAAACCTGGCAATGTAATCCACAGCGACAGAGTTAAGGTTGACAGGAACATCGACAACTTCCTCCGCCAGCACTTTGTACAGTATCCTGCCTTCTGCAGCGACCGTGAAGACATCGAAAACGATCCTTCACACATCTACTGGTGCGGAGTCAAGGAAGACCCTCAGTATGACGATCTTACGTTGATTGCAATTAAGAAAAGATGATCTATAAGGTAAAACTGGATTTTTTGACGGAGAACGATCTCGATTGAATTCAAGTCTTCAAAATGCTATAATTGCAGTGAATGTTGATTTTTTCAGCAAAATTAGATTTTTCGAGGTAAACTATGGTCTACACAGCAGAAGTAGAACACATGTGTCCTTTGGCTAAGGGCGCATATCATGGTCCTGCTCCAATTCCTGAAGAAGGAAAATGGGTTCAGGTTAAGAAAATTGAAGATGTTTCTGGCTTCACACACGGTATCGGTTGGTGTGCTCCACAGCAGGGTGCATGTAAGCTTTCATTGAACGTTAAGGACGGTATCATTGAAGAAGCACTCGTAGAAACAATCGGTTGTTCTGGTATGACACACTCAGCAGCTATGGCTTCTGAAATCCTTATCGGAAAGACACTTCTTGAAGCTCTCAACACTGACCTTGTTTGCGATGCTATCAACACAGCTATGCGCGAACTCTTCATGCAGATTGTATACGGACGCACACAGTCAGCATACTCTGAAGGCGGTCTCAAAGTTGGTGCTTCTCTCGAAGACCTTGGAAAGAACCTCCGCTCACAGGTAGGAACAATGTTTGCAACACGCAAGACTGGTCCTCGCTACCTCGAAATGACAGAAGGTTACGTTGAAACAATGGCAGTTGACAAGGATGACCAGATCATCGGTTACAACTGCATTAACTTCGGTAAGCTCATGGATGCCCTCAAGGCTGGAAAACCTGCTAACGAAGCAATCGAAGGTGCACGCACACACTATGGTCGCGTTACAGCAGAACAGGGTATGGTAAAACTTATCGACCCACGCAAGAACTAGGACTTGGAGGAATATAGAAATGGCTACATTATTTGAAGATTACGCTGGTCGTATCCCACAGGTTAACAAGGCACTTAAAGAATACGGATTTGCAGAAGGAGAAGAAGGTCTCCAGGCTGCTCGCAAGCTTTGCCAGGACAAGGGTTTTGACCCATACATGGTATGTCAGGAAACACAGCAGATTTGTTTCGAAGATGCTAAGTGGGCATACGTTCTTGGTTCAGCAATCGCTATCAAGGAAGCAGAAAAGACTGGCGACAAGACAGCTTCTACAGCTGCTGCAAACATCGGTAAGGGACTTCAGGCATTCTGTCTCCCTGGTTCAGTAGCTGATGACCGCAAGGTAGGTCTCGGACACGGTAACCTCGGTGCTCGCCTCCTTTCAGAAGAAACACAGTGTTTCGCATTCCTGGCTGGTCACGAATCATTCGCTGCAGCTGAAGGTGCTATCAAGATCGCAGCAAAGGCAAACAATGTTCGCAAGAACAAGCTCCGCGTTATCCTTAACGGTCTCGGAAAGGATGCTGCAAAGATCATCAGCCGCATCAACGGATTCACATACGTTCAGACAAAGTTTGACTACTTCAACGGTGAAGGTACAGACAAGGCTCTCACAGTTGTAGAAGAAGTTCCATACGGAAACGATCCAAAACGCCTGTGCGTTAAGTGTTACGGTGCAGACGATGTACGCGAAGGTGTTGCAATCATGTGGCACGAAGGCGTAGATGTTTCAATCACAGGAAACTCAACAAACCCAACACGTTTCCAGCACCCGGTAGCTGGTACATATAAGAAGGAAAGACTCCTTGCTGGAGAAAAGTACTTCTCTGTAGCTTCAGGTGGTGGTACAGGTCGTACACTCCATCCAGATAACATGGCTGCAGGTCCAGCATCTTATGGATTCACAGATACTCTCGGACGCATGCACTCAGATGCACAGTTCGCAGGTTCTTCATCAGTTCCAGCACACGTAGAAATGATGGGCTTCATGGGAATGGGAAACAACCCAATGGTAGGCTGTACAGTAGCATGCGCCGTTGCAGTTGCTGAAGGTCTTGCTAAATAAGTTTAGTCAATCCTAAGTAATGAGGGCTGTCCAAAATGGACAGCCCCCTTTTTTTTGATGATGCTACTGTACAGCCGTCAGTAGAAAAGAAAAATAGTATTTAGAAATTAGCTAAACCGCCAGTACGTCAAGAACCTGCAATTTTCACGAAGTGAAAATTGACGCGGATGCGGCAAAGCAGGTTCTTGAGGGAAAAGACAGGCGAAGACTGGCTTTTCTCCATGCGCCGTTGCCGTAGCTGAAGGCTTGGCAAAGTAATTAGCCATTTAGTGGTTTAATGAAAAGCCCCTGTTCGAAAGAACAGGGGTTTATTTTTTCATGCTACTGTACAGCCGTCAA
>JAEDDW010000015.1 GCA_016293645.1 Treponema sp.
GTCATGCCGAACTTGTTTCGGCATCTCATTTGTAGAAGATCCTGAAACAAGTTCAAGCTATAGAGGTCTGTCCCCTCTGTTATATTTTTACCGCCTTGATTTACACACCCTTAGGTAATTTTGTGGGACTTTATTCTCTGCCGCCCCAATATTATATTTTCCTTTTTGCAGTGGCGGCTTCATACCTGGCTCTTATGACCGTTGCAAAAAAAATCTACATAAAGAAAAACAGGACTTTGTATTAGAAGGTTTTATAAACGGAATTATTTTTTGAAATATAATACCCAAACACTCATTTGAAAATACTACCAGTCAGCCATCATCTGTCAAAACCGCTAGCTAGCGTCGCTACATGCGCAATCCGGCAAGGAAACTATCATTCCGTCTTGCGAATGTTTTGCCAGACGCTGTCTTCCTCATCTCAAGCGGACTTGCTGGCTTCCTTATAAAAAGTCTGAACTCGGATGAGTTTAAATCCACTGGTCTTGGGAACGAAAAATCTGAATTGAAAACCTTGAAATATTCCGTGAAGAAAGAAAAGTTATAAAAAACGGAACAGAAGTTCTGCTCACTCCAAAAGAGTTTGACATCCTGTTTTTCCTTGCTTCCAACCGTGGCGAAGTTTTTACAAAAGAACAGATTTATTATGCAGTATGGAAGGAAGGATATTTTTTGGACGATAGCAATATCATGGCATTCATAAGAAAGATTCGTAAAAAGATAGAAACAAATCCGGATGCACCGAAATACATTCTTAAAGTATGGGGCATTGGATATAAGTTTGTGGAATAGATGGATTTTCGGAATTACAATGCCTTTTTTTTGCCCTTGCACAAATCCAAATACTTTAGTATTATTTAAGAAACTTAAGTATATATAAATCCCGGATGAATCGCATGTTCTGTGCAATCTGCGGGCGTTTTTTAGGAGAAATACAATGGAAAAGAAAATTGCACTTATTCCTGGTGATGGAATCGGTCCAGATGTTGTTGCAGAAGCAGTAAAGGTTCTCGACAAGGTAGCAGAAAAGTTCGGCCACAAGTGGTCTTATGACACAGTTACAGCTGGTGGCTGCTCAATTGACAAATTCGGCAAGCCTCTCATTCAGGAAGAATTGGACAAGTGTCTTAAGAGCGACGCAGTTCTCCTTGGTGCTGTTGGTGGTCCAAAGTGGGACAACCTTGCTTCAGAACTCCGCCCAGAAAAGGCTCTCCTTGGTCTTCGCGGTGGAATGAAGGTATTTGCAAACCTTCGCCCAGCAGTTATGTTCAAGCAGCTTAAGGATGCATGTCCGCTTAAGGATGAAATCGTTGGTGACGGTCTTGATATCCTCATCGTTCGCGAACTCATTTCCGGCATCTACTTTGGTGACCGCGGAACTGCAGCAGACGGAAAGAGCGCATGGGATACAGAACGCTATACATGGGAAGAAATCGAACGCATCGTTCGCATGGGATTTGAATTTGCACATAAGAGACAGAAGAGACTTTGCGTTGTAGACAAGGCAAACATCCTCAACTCATCACAGCTCTGGCGCAAGGTTACAGAAACAATCAAGGGTGACTATCCTGATGTAACTCTTTCTTACCTCTACATCGACAACGCATCTATGCAGATGGTTCGCAATCCACGCCAGTTTGACGTTATTGCAACATCAAACATGTTCGGTGACATTCTTTCTGACGAAGCTTCCCAGATTACAGGATCAATCGGTATGTTGGCATCCGCTTCCCTTGGCGAATCAGGTCCTGGACTTTACGAGCCAATCCACGGTTCAGCCCCAGACATTGCAGGCAAGGATCTTGCAAACCCATTGGCAACAATTCTTTCTGCCGCAATGCTTCTCCGCTATTCATTCGGTCTTGAAACAGAAGCAAAGGCAATCGAAGCTGCTGTTGAAAAGGTTCTAGATGAAGGCTACCGCACAGGTGACATCGCAGGTTCTGAAAGAGATGCAGTTAAGGCTGCCGGCAAGCTCGTAGGCACAAAGACCATGGGTCAGCTTGTAGTAGAAAGACTGTAAGCAATTTCTTTCGCGCAAGCATATTGTTCCGTCTACAGCTGATTTAAAAATATTTTTCAACCTTATATTTGGCCGTTCGACAGCATGTTGGGCGGCCATCTTTTATAGAAAAGAACATTTTATTTTCATTGATTTCTGGAAATAATGGAATATAATTATAATGATATGGCAGATGAAAACGGCTTGAAATCCAGAAATCAAGTTAATTCTTCAGAACTTAATAATCTCGTAAGCAAGGTTCAGCTTGGCGATGAACTTTATGGTTCTTCCGCAGATAACCAGTACAAGCGGGCCATTGTTTCTGATGCCATTCTCGTGTTTGAGTTCAATCTGTCAAAAAACCTCATCATCGGTAATCCGGTTCAGCGTTTTGGAGAACGAATTGTTCATCTTAGGCATGCTTTTGACCTGCCGGAAGAATGTTCATATACAAAATTCCTTGAGTCTGTAACCTGGGATCTTTCTGATTCCGAGAGAGAGAAATTCATGAGCAGAATGGACGTTTCCTATCTCATGGATTCATACATCACCGGAAAGTATGAGATTTGGTTTGATATCAATAAACCTAATTTTGAAGGTGATTCTTTCTGGACCAGAAATACCGTCATCCTTACGCAGGATAAGAATTCCGATGATATTCTTGGTCTTGCGGTTGTAAAAAACATTACGACAAATTACAAGCGGGAAGAGGAAAAAGTATATCAGCTTGAAATCATCAATGCTCTTTCTATAGATTATACCAATGTCTTCATGGTCAATCTTATGACCAACAGAATCAGGGTTGTAAGAATGAACGACGTCGCCGGTGCTTTCTATAATGACGATTTTGGCGAGCAGTATTACGATGATGCCCTTGATTTTTATATTGATGTTTCGGTCTATGCTGATGACCGGGATATGATGAAAATGGCATTTTCCCGTGATAATATTCTCCGTCAGCTTATCAAGCGTGAAACTTTCTATGTAAATTTCCGTTCAAACATAAACAACAATCTTGCTTACATGAAGCTTAAAGTTGTCCGCATCGGAGACATCAAGGAAACAGGAAACTTCCTTCTTGCATTCATGAACGTCGATGACGAGATTGAACATGAGATGAAGCAGAAGAAACTTTTGCAGGATACTCTCAATATGGCTGAAAGTGCAAGCCATGCCAAGACCATGTTCCTATCAAACATGAGCCATGATATTCGTACTCCTATGAATGCGATCATCGGTTTCACGACACTTGCCCAGAATCATATAAATGATCCTGCAGTGATGCAGACTTATCTGGATAAAATAAAATCTTCAAGCAATCATCTTCTTTCCCTCATCAACGATGTTCTTGATATGTCGCGAATTGAAAGCGGAAAGATGAAGATAAACAACAACGCCTGTTCAATTGAAAAAATTGTAAGCGATGTCGATACGGTAATGCAGTCACAGATTCAGATAAAACATCTTGAGTACAGTCTCATCAAACGCGGAAATCTCAGCCGTTTTGTTCTTTGCGACAGTCTCAGAATGAATCAGATTCTCATAAATCTTGTAAGCAATGCCGTGAAATATACTCCTGAGTATGGAAAGATTCAGTTCATGATCACCGAGATGCCTGCCATTTCGGAAGACAGTTCATCTTATCAGTTCCGAATCAAGGATAACGGAATTGGAATGTCAAAGAAATTTCAGGAAAAACTTTTCCAGCCATTTGAACGTGATGAGAATAAATCCAATTCTAAAATCCAGGGAACAGGTCTTGGTCTTGCGATTACAAAGAGTCTTGTCGACAGAATGGAAGGTTCCATCTTTGTAAAGAGTGAGGAAGGAAAGGGCAGTGAATTCCTTGTCTGCTTTGATTTCAAGAATGCAAAGGAAGGAGATGTTCCGGTTGACGAAGAAAAGAAACAGAATGTCTACGAAACTTCTGTAATCAATAAATTCAAGGATGTCAGAATTCTTCTTGTTGAAGACAATGAACTTAACCGTGATATTGCAAGGGAACTTCTTCAGACTGTCGGGTTCATTCTTGATGAGGCTGAAAACGGAAAGCAGGCCATTCAGATGGTAAGCGATGCTCCGTCGGGCCACTATAAGGTAATCCTCATGGATGTGATGATGCCTTTGATGAATGGATATGATGCCACAACACAGATCAGAGCTCTTGAGGATAGACAGAAATCAGGAATTCCTATCATCGCAATGACTGCCAACGCTTTTGAGGAAGACAAGAACCAGGCTATGGAATGTGGAATGGATGGATTTATCTCAAAACCTTTTGATATCAATGATCTTCTTTCCAAACTGAGCGACATGATTGACATGAAGGAACATAAGAAACCTTCCGATAGCGAGTAAGTGAAAGAAAGTGCCCGAGGGGTCGCGTTGAGCTTTGAACTGAAATCAGGAATTGTTTTCCTGGTTCTCGATTTTCATGAGATATTCATCCATTGAGACCGGTTTGCTGAAGTAGTATCCTTGAATTTTATCGCAGCCGCATTCCTTGAGAAAATCAACCTGCTCCCTTTTTTCAGCTCCTTCCGCGAGGCAACAGAATCCCATTATTTTTGAAAGCAGAATGATTTCTTTTAGGAGAATGTGTTCCTTTGAATCTTTTTCGGATGAAAGGATGGAGTCGACGAAACACTTGTCCACTTTGAGGGTGTCTATCGGCATGTCTTTGAGAAGGCTCAGTGAAGAGTATCCAGTTCCAAAGTCGTCCATTGAAATAAGGAATCCTATGTCCCTCAGTTCAGAAAGAAGCTGAAGCATGGCATCACGGTCGGAGTACGCGGCGCTTTCAGTCAGTTCAAACTCAATCAGATTGTGTGGAATCTCGTAAAAATCAACTGTCGCAAGAATCTGTTCCTTGAGATGCTTGTTTTCCATTCGGCGTCGTGAAAGATTCACTGAAACCGGATAGAGGGGAAGTCCTTTTTTCCTCATGTCAGAAATGAAAATACAGACCTTCTTCAATACAACCTGATCGACCTTTCCGATTACATCGTTTGCTTCAAATACTCCGATGAATTCATCAGGGTAAAGCAATTTCTCGTGCTTGTAATTCCAGCGGACCAAAGCCTCTGCACCGACGATTTTTTCCGTATTTATGTCGAACTTTGGCTGCAGATGAACGATGAATTCATCCTTTGCAACAGCTTCTTCAAGATAGGCTATGTATTTGCGGTTCTTGTTGATTTTTTCATACATGTCGGATGTGAAGAAATTTATCTCAGTGCAGTAATGCTTCCTTCCCTGACGCTGTGCAATTTTTGCAAGGTCGGCAACTGTATCTGCCTTTTTGATTGCGTCTTCAACGGTAACGACTCCGCAACGGTAATACAGCTTGTAATTTCTCTTCTCCGGTATGCAGGAGATTTCATCAAAAAAAGTTGTAAGCAGATCGGTGAGTGTTTCCTGATCATAGGATTTTACCATCATGGCAAAGTTGTCATTGTCGCATCTGCATCCCTGGATTACCCAGTCCTGCTTTTCAATGTGGTTGCAGATCATTCTCAGGACCTGGTTTGCAGTTCCGTGGCCATAAATGTCATTTATCATTTTGAAATCTTTCACATCAAAATGAACGAATCCATATTTGAAATCTTTTGGATTTTTTGGATCGAGGGTACGCCACATGTGGTTCCAGTTGAAGTACCCGGTTACGGCATCATGATAGAGCATTTCATATATTTCTTCTTTTGACAGATCGTCGTAAGTACGGCCTTTTTCTCTGTGGGTCTGAAGATAATCTTTCTGGAAATTCACCGTATGCTCCTTGGTTCCATTTGAACTTGAGAAAATACACTTAAGTTCCTGTATAATTCAATTCTGAAAAATCAGGATCAAATGTATCAAAAATTTTCATTCACTCCGTATTAAATAAATTATATAATGCTATTCCGGAATGTGCAAATTTTCAGACAATATATTTTCATAAAAATGCACAGACCGGAATTTCCATCATTTTTAAGGCATAATTAAGATACGCAATTTTCATGTAAAACTTCATGAAATTTCCACTTCCTGACCGAAACGCAGGTAGTAAAGAACACACCGGATTTCTTCTGTCTTGATTCCAAGAATTTTTGCCAGGGCATCCCTGTAGCATGAAAGTTGTTCCCTGTAGATTTCCGGATCGATAGTCTGGTTTGTTTTGTAATCAACTATGGTATATCTGTAATTGTCACTGTCTTTATTTTTGAATACCAGGTCCATTGATCCGTAGGCAATGCTTCCGTTGAATCTGCTTTTGAATCCATATTCAGCACGCTTCCATTCGGAATCCCTTGCTTCTTTTCCGAGAGAACTTTCCATGAATTTGTCTGCAATTTCCTCGCATACTTTTTCCAGGGCATCTATGTCTTCTTTTATTCCGCGAAGTCCGCTGATATTGCTTTCACTGATCACTGGAATTTTACCCAGAATTTTTCCTTCTAGATAAGCATGTGCGATGGTTCCGAAATCCGCAGCGTTGAAAGCGGGTCTTCCATCCTCGTTTTTTTCTTTTATCTTTGCTGATTTCTTTATCAGCTCATTGATTATTGGATATGGCGCATCCTTTTCATATCTGTATTCTTCCGGCTTTGTGTATGTTTCATCATCCATTGCATGCAGTTTGCTTGGCTTGATGTAGACTGGCTGAACTTCATCTTTGTGAATGATTTTTTTGCAGCTGTTTGTTTCAGTGATGGATTTTGCAAATGAAATTTTTTCAGCCGGAACATTGGCCCTGCTTTCATTTTTATCTGTATCTTCATTGTGATTTGCAGATGCTGAACGAATCGTTTTATCAATGACTTCAACATCGAATGGAGATTCTTCCCTCATTTCAAATGTTTCATCGTCACTGTCATCATTTTCATTCTTCTTCCTGTAGAAAGAAATCACCGGAGTCATCTGTTCCAGGATTGATTTGGATGAGTAGCTGTCATCCTGAGGAAGATATGCAGAGGCTTTGCTTTCATTGTAGTCATTGAGGCTGCCGGAGATGAAAAGTTCATCTATGGCACGTGTGAAAGAAACATAGCCAAGTCTCCTAAGTTCGGCACATTCTGTTTTTTTATTTTCTTCTTCTGCCTTTTTATAGAAATAGTTTCCGCCTATTAGATCAGAGAAGGCTTTTTTTGTTATCCTGTCATCCAGTCCGTTGAAGTTTTTTGTGCGGAACGACATGCCAGCCTTTGGTGTGTAGTAAAGCATTCTTTTGCTTTCTTCCTGATTGCGGCCTTTTGCACCAGACTCGCTGTTCACGGAGAAAACCACTTTGAATTCCAAGCCCTTGCTTTTGTGGATGGTCATTATGTTTACGCTGTCCTTTGCTTCAAGAGGAACATCGATACCATCAAGTTTCACGGCTTCGTCCTGATAGATCTTGATTTGATCAAGGAAGTCAGAAAGACTCATACCATCCATGTCGCATTGACGAGCCATCTCAAAGAGAATGTCAAAGGTTGTTCTGTACATCTGGACTTTTTTATTCCACATGGTTTCATATTTGTATCCGGTGTTTCCCCAGAGTTTTGTCAGTGTTGTGGTGATCAGTTCGGTCCTGCATGACTTTGATATTTCGTCGTAAAGATTTTTCATCTTGAGGAATTTCTCTCGTGAAGTACCGGCAAGGACATCTTCGCTTCCATCTTTAAAAGGAACTTTTTCACGAGAAATAACGGCTGCAGTTTCCACAAGGCTTAAGCCTACGAAGGGAGAGCACAGAAGTTTTGCGTAGAAATTCATGTCACGTGGATAGATGCAGACTGAAAGGAAAGAAAAAAGATCGTTCACAGGTCCGTCAGAGAAAAAACCTTTCCGTGATTCAGTGGAATAGGGAATTCCGTATTGGAGAAGAGCCCTTTCAAACTGAGGAAGATGGGTTGTTTTTCTGAAAAGAATGGCAATGTCGCTGGCCTTGTATTTATTCGTGTCCAGCAGGTTGCGGATTTTTCGTGCAACCCAGTCGGCCTCTGCTTCCGTTGTCGAAAGGTATTCAAACTTGTTCTGTTTTGCAAAGTCTTCATCCTCTTCCGTGACGTTCCTGGCAAGTGCCACGTGGATCCTTTTTTTTGTGTAGTCTGCCGTCTTTACCTTATCCGGATTTGCATAGACTGTACTGTAGGCTGCTTCAAATTCTGGAACATGGTTTTTCCCATTGGCTTTCAGAAATACTGAAGGGTTTTCAGTTGCTTTCTCATCTTCTACAGGTGGATATGAAGAACCACCGAAGATTGTATTGAAGCCTGCAATGAGTTCTGCTGCAGATCTGTAGTTTGTACCCATGTAAAGGTTTTTACCGTCGCTGTCCTTTATGATGTTCTTTAGGCTGTTGAAAACGCTTACGTCAGCACCTCGGAATTTATAGATGCTCTGTTTTTCATCTCCTACAAAGAAAAGTTTATCGGTATAAATTTCGCCTTTCAGCGGATCCGGAATTCCTTTTGTGTTTCTTTCTTTCTTTTCAGCAAGCATGAAAAGAATGTCACGCTGCAGGCTGTTGTTGTCCTGGAATTCGTCAATCATGATTTCACGGTATTTTGCTTTTTCCATGGCGCGGATTTCAGGATGATCTTTCAGAATGTCATATGCCATCTGGGAGACATCACCGTGGGTGAGAACGCCTTCCGTGCGTTTTGAAAGAAGGACTTTTTCCTGAAATTGTTCCAGTAGTTGAATTGAAGCTTTTGTTGTCTCAATGCCGGATGCAAAATTCAGCAGGTGAAAAAGAGTTGCGGCTTTCCCCGGAACTGCGGTGAAATTTTCTCCAAGTATTTCGCTTATGTTTTTGCCTGTTGGTTTTTTCATGTTGCAGAATTTAAGAAGCTTGAATTCTATTGATTTTACCGCATCTGAAATATTGCATTTCAAGATATCTTCTTTTGACAGTGGAACAATTTTCGCACTGTTGTAGGCGGTAAATGCATCGTCAAGATTTTCCGCCGATTTAGTCTTGAAGGGAGGCGTGTTGAGGTCAATGAATTCCTTTTCCATCACGGAAACCAGTTTGTCAATGTCGCACCATGTTTCTTCCCATACGGAACTTATGATTTCCGCCTGATTCTCAAGATCTCTTCTGAAATCTATTTTGCTTGATGGATGGCTGTGTTCAAGAACTGGATTTACAAAAAGCTGATCTGCAACATCTTCCGGATTGTTGAGTACAAGACCCGCTTCTTTGACCGCAATGTTGTCCCTGTTTTCAAGAAGAAAAGGAATAGCCATGTCATGTATTTTTTTCCAGGATTCATCGTTTTCAGTTCCAAATGAAGGACTGACTCCATAAAAGCGGGATCCCTGCCGTGCAATATATGAAAAATAGCTGTCCAATGTCATGATCTGTGCCTTGTTGAAATCGAGAACCGCTTCTTTTGCAAGATCATTTCCATTGTCTGCAGCTTCTTTCAAGGTCGTGAAAATTCGGCTTTTCATTTCAACGGTCGCTTTCTTTGTGAAAGTGAGGGTCAGAATCTGATCGACCTTGTATCCTTTTTCAGTAACAAGGTATGCGAATCTTTCCGCAAGAACCCTTGTTTTTCCAGAGCCTGCTCCGGCACTTACAACGGAATTCTCAATCGTAATTTTTGCTGTATTCTGGCTGCTGTCAAGTTCCATATTCTATTCTCTCCCGCTTACTGTAAAATATTTTCTGCAGACTGCCCTGAAGTCCCGGCATGATTTGCATACCATGTAGGAAGAATCATGTTTCGCAAGATGAAAGTCACGTTTTTTGACGGCTTCAACATATTCTTCGACTTTTGCGTTGAATGTCTCCATTGTAAGTGCCTCCGCCTGTGAAACTGTCAGCGGACTACCTTTTCTCAGCACCGGAGAGATGATCTGGTCAGAGACCAGATTCTTTATTGTACCCCAGCCGCATACAAGTTTTGAATCCTTGAAACTGTAGTAGGCAAAACCGGTGACATTCATTCCGCATGAATTCTTAAGGAAATTCACGTATAAAGGCATCTGATAATCTTCCATTTCGTCTTTCTGCTCACAAAGAGGGTGTGACGGAATGTTTCCGCTCTTGAAGTCAATGATGATGTATTCCTCACTTTCGTTGTTTGTCTCTGGCTTTTTAAGTATGCAGTCTGTTCTTCCCGTAAACTTGAACTCTGGGGATTCTGCTTTGCTGTCCGCGGGAGAAGTCAGCCATTCTTCAACGCTGTAGACTTCGTAACCTGAGAAAAAGTCGCTGAAGATGCATATGGCCGCATAGATGTCTTCCTTGAGCTTTTCAATCCGCGTCTTTAAAAGTTCGCGGCTGATGAAACTTGCCTCGTGATGGCAGATGGAATCATCGATGGCTTTGAAAAGGATTTTTTCATATTCCGGGGGAATTGAAGTGCTGTCGCCGGCAATCACTTTGTTTTCATCTTTAAGACTTCCAAAATAGCGTTCCATAATCTCGTGCTTAAGATTGCCTTCAAAGTAAATGTCCGTAAGTTCCGTCTCATCGCTCAACTGCCTGATGCCAAGGACATAATTCAAGAAAAACAATCGTGGACATACAAAGAAATTCTTCAATGCACTTTCAGAAACTTTTATCAGTTTGCCGTCGCTGGAATAAAGTTTTTCAGTGATAAGCTTTTCATAATCAGGTGCTGTATCGTCCATGGTTTTTCCACTGACTTTTTCCATCCATTCATCCTGGCTTTTCTTCATGCCTTCATAAATGGAAACATCATAGTTCTCTTCATCTGTACCTGAGACAAAAGCCATGCCGTGAACATAGCGCTGTTCCGTTTTGTCCTGTGGGTTTATGAAGTTTTCTTCTTCCTTGTACATGTCGTAAAGAAGTTCCGGTTTTTTACCCGTGCTTTTTTCAAGTTCCTTTGGACGCATTTCATTCCATTTGAAAAAACCGTGTGGAAATGAATATCCGTCAAGGGTCTTCTCGGAGGCGGAAAAGAAAATTTCGTCAGATGAAGATGCATACATCCTGATGAAAGTAACTGTAGGATCAATATCGTCGATTCCAAAATTTTTTCTCTTGCTGTCGGAAAGAAATCCAAGGCGTTTGTAGATTTTTTCTACTGAAAGGGAATCCTGTGATGCGTCGATTACAATATGACATCTGAAAGGTGCGCAGGCTGCAAGACGGTACTGGTAGATATGGAGTCCAGGATTTTTATTCTGCGAGACATAGACGATCTTGCTTATGACGTTCACAAAAAACTTGAACGGTGATTTTACCTTTGCTTTCTGAAATTTCTTCTCAAGGTCGATGAGGGAATCCAGCGACTTTACGCAGCGGGCAACGATCTTGTTGCTTTCTTCTTCAAATTCGTCCATTTTGAAGAAAATGGATTTGAAGTCATTGTAGGATTTCTTTACATCTTCAAAAGTTTCAGAAACACATATTGCGGTGCATGTTTTTTTCAATGCCCTGTATATGTTCCGTGCTTTCTCATCTACAGGATTTTCCTTGTTCTTTGGGTTTCTGAATGATTCTTCCCAGATGTCATGGAACTGTCCGTCATAGCTGTAGGAATAGAGGCAGTTGTTTTCGCGGCCAAAATTCAGAAGACTGTCGATTGCACTGCTTGCCTCTCCCCATGGTAGGGCAGAATTCATAAAAAGATTCTTGACGCTTTCGTATGAAAAGTTTGAACTGTGGCATTCTGCAATCTGAGAAAAAAGCCTTCCTGCCCTTGTTTCTCCAAGGTTGCTTCCCCTTCTTGCATTCACCGGAATTTCATAGCGTTCAAGTTCGCGAAGAAGGTATGGCTCGTAGGATTCAAGATCCGGAACGCTGATGGCAATGTCAGTCCACGGAATGTTTTTTTCCACATGCATTTTCCTGGCAAAGAGAGCGGCCTGGGTAAGTTCAACTCTTGTGTTTTCGTAATAATCCACTGATGCTGTTTCACAACAGTCTTCAGGAAGGTGGATGAGCTTGATCGTGTCTGTAGCTGATTCAAGAAGTTCCATGTAGTCGGCCCAGTCCATGAGGGATTCCGGATAGAAAATCACATAGGTGTTTCCGTCGCTTACAAACGGTGGTCGTTCCCAGGCAGGATCAAAGAGGTTGTTGTCATCAAGAAATCTGAGATAGCGGTTGTACAGCTCAAGGTAGTCTTGGTCTTCCGCATCCGTTTTAAAACCTTTTTCAATGTAGCTGTCGTAGTGTTCTTTCCATGATTTCAGTGAAGGCAGAAGACCTTCTATCCAGTCCTGGAATCCCTGGGCACTGTCCGCATATTCCGGTGAGATTATGTTCCTGATGAATTTTTCACGGGCGTTTTCTTCTATTATTGAAGCTGCAAATACACTTCGAAGCAAAGACGGAATTGATTCCTTGCTTTCGTTGCGGCATTTCACTGCGGTACCTTTGAAATCGTCCCATGCAATGAAACGTTCCGTTGCCACAGCTTCTGCGTCAGTTACTTCGAGGGCCATGTCCGCCCATCGTTCGCATTCAACCTGGGTTGCAAAAACAAAGCGGACCGTCTGATCTGAAATGTATTTTCTAAGTGTCTCTACAATAATATTGGTCATACTCTTTATTCCTAAAATATGTACCCATTATATCACAATGGCAAATTTATTTTTATGGTGACTGCTTTGTTTGCCGGAAATTTGACTTTCGATGCTTTTGTTTCTATATCTTTATTCGGAGGATTACATGCAGTCTGGAGAGATTCTGCCAAAGTTTTTTTTCATGCCTGATGCCGGACATCTTATCATGGTTTGCATCGGCTTTTTTTTCATTTATCTGGCCATATCACGGAAAATCGAGACGGCTCTGTTTCTTCCGTTTGGCTTTGGGATAATTCTCATGAACATACCGGGAAGCGACGGGGCGGAAGGAATTTTTAAACTTCTGTACGAAACCGGAATTCTCAATGGCGAAGTCCTGCCGCTTCTTCTTTTTCTTGGAATCGGTGCCATGACGGATTTTTCTCCTCTGATCCAGAAGCCGGGATATATGCTTCTAGGTATCATAGGCCAGAGCGGAATCATTGCAGCCGTTTTTCTTGCCCGTTGTCTTGGCTATGAATTCAACGATGCTGTTTCAGCCGGAATCATCGGAGCTGCCGACGGTCCAACCGCAATCGTTGTCGGTACTCGGCTGAACACGAGATATCTTGCCTCCGTTATCGTTGCGTCCTATTCCTACATGGCTCTTGTTCCTTTGGTGCAGCCTCTTGCGATAAGACTACTGACAACTAAAAAGGAAAGGAAGCTTTCTGCGCGGTGCGTGGTTCCGCCTTTAAAAAAAGAAAAGTTGATTTTATTTCCTTTGATTGCAATGATTGTCTGTGGAATTCTTGCGCCAAAAAATGCATCGCTGCTTGGTTTCTTGATGCTTGGAAATCTAATCAGGGAATGCGGAATTCTTTTGGGGCTTTCAAAGACCTTGAGTACCGTTCTTGTGGATGTGGTGACCGTTCTTCTGGCACTTGCACTTTCATTCAACCTCAGGGCGGAAAACATTCTGAACACGAATTCGCTTGAAATAATGGTCATCGGGTTTGCCGCATTTTTCATGAACATTTCAGCCGGAATAATTTCTGTCAAGTTGTTCAATCTTCTGGCTCCGTTGCTGAAAAAAGAAAAGATAAATCCCATCGTCGGAAGCGCAGCCAATTCAGCTTTCCCGATTTCATCAAGAGTTGCCCAGACTCAAGCACTTAAATCCAGGAATGACAACATCATTCTTTCCGATGCCCTTGCCGCAAACTGTGCAGGTCAGATAGCGACGATTTTTTCAGGCGGAATTCTCATGGCAATTTTTTCATAGGATTGTGTTTGTAAACAGTGTTGCTCAAATATCGAAGCTTCATAGAAATCTTTGAATGTACTACCAAACTAATTCTTACGACTCGATATTTGAGCAACGACATATCATGCACCTCTGTTTATAGCATAGCCTTTTAAAGATTAGCTTTAGTTAATTATAGTTAACTTTTTTTTTGAAATCTGCTATCATGTTTACATTATGAGAAACTTTCCAATGACAATCCAACAGCTTGATGAGCTGACAAAGACAATGCCGACACCATTCATTCTTTTTGATGAAAAGGCAATCCGCGACAACATGAAGAAGTTCAACAAGGCTTTTTCCATTTTTCCTAAGTTCCGCGAGCACTATGCCGTAAAGGCTGGACCAAACCCATATCTTCTCAAGATTCTTGCAGAAGAAGGTTGTGGTGCCGACTGTTCTTCCATGCCTGAACTCATGCTTTCTGAAATGAGTGGAATGAAAGGCGACCACGTTATTTTCACTTCAAATGAGACTCCTGCTGGAGAATATCAGCTTGCATACAAGCAGGGCAACATCATCAACCTTGACGACATCACCCACATCGACTTCCTCAAGAAATCTCTTGGCGGAAAACTTCCTGAGACAATCTGTTTCCGCTACAATCCTGGAACAGAAAAGACTGGATGCAATGCCATCATCGGTAAGCCGGAAGAAGCAAAGTACGGACTTACACGTGCACAGATCCTTGAGGCTTATTCTCGCTGCAAGGCTGAAGGCGTAAAGCATTTTGGTCTCCATACAATGGTTGCCTCAAATGAGCTCAATCCTGACTTCTTTGTTGATACAGCAAAGCTTCTTTTTGAACTTTGTACTGAAATCAAGGAAAAGTGCGGAGTTATAATTGAATTCGTTGATCTTGGCGGAGGCATCGGTATTCCGTATAAGCCTGGTGACAAGGCAGTTGACCTTGACTACGTTGCTAAAGGAATCCGTGCTGAATATGACCGTGTGATTGTTCCGGCTGGCCTGGACCCACTTGCGATCTACTGGGAATGCGGAAGACCAATCACAGGTCCTTACGGATACCTTGTTTCAAAGGCAGTCCATGAGAAGCACATTTACCGCGAATACATCGCTCTCGACAGCTGTATGGCAGACTTCATGCGCCCTGGTGTTTACGGCAGCTACCACGAAATCAGCGTTCTTGGAAAGGAAAATGAACCATGTGACCATGTTTACGACGTTGTAGGTTCACTCTGCGAAAACTCGGACAAGTTTGCGGTTCAGCGTTCGCTGCCAAAAATTGATCTTGGTGACTACGTGATCCTTCACGATGCCGGTGCCCACGGTCGTGCCATGGGATTCAACTATAACGGAAAACTCCGCTGTGGTGAAGTTCTTCTCCGTGCCGACGGAACTACAAAGGTCATCCGCCGCAAGGAAACCATCGACGATCTTTTCGCAACCCTCGATCTTGACGGTGTAAAAGATTTTCAGTAAAAAATCAAAAAAAATAGTATGATGGCTCAAGAAAGTGCCTTATAATCATAAATGTCATTCTGAATTATTCAAGAATGGCATTTTTTTTTAAGGAGTTGTTATGAAGAAGATATTTTTATCCGCATTTGTTCTTATGGGGATGGCATCGCTTTTCATGAGTTGTAATAAAAAGGAAGCTCCTCTTCCGGAATATGTAAAGCAGACGATGAATCTTGTGTGGTCTGATGAATTTGACTACGAAGGGAAGCCGGATGCTTCAAAGTGGTCTTATTCCATTGGCAACCTGAACGGATGGGGTAACGGAGAAATCCAGAAATATACAGACAAACCGGAAAACGTGAATGTACACGATGGTGTCTGCACGATCACAGCATTGCGCGAAGGAAATTCCAACAGATGGACAAGCGCCCGCATGAAGACGGAACATCTTGGAAAGTGGCAGGGCGGATATATCGAGGTTCGCGCAAAGCTTCCGAAGGGAACAGGTACATGGCCTGCAATATGGATGATGCCTGAGGCAAACAAATACGGTCAATGGCCTCGTTCCGGAGAGATCGACATCATGGAACATGTAGGTTTTGACCAGGACAGGGTCCATGGAACGATCCATACAAAAGATTTCAACCACAAAATTGGAACTCAGAAAACAAGAAGCGATATCCTCAAGGGTGCTACAAAGGACTTTCATAACTATGCCGTCTACTGGACACAGGATGTGATCCGCTGGGTATACGATGGTGAGACATTCTATGAATTCCAGAATACCGGCAACGGATGGGAGGAGTGGCCTTTTGACCATCCATTCTACCTCATCCTCAACATCGCCATTGGCGGTACCTGGGGTGGCGAGAAAGGCATCGACAAGGAACTTAAAAAAGCAACCATGGATGTCGATTACGTACGCGTTTACCAGTGATAGGCTGTTATGATTAAACTGATGCTGCAGTGAGAAACTGCGGCATTTTTTTTACCTCCCTTTTTTTACAATACACCCTGCCATTTCTGCAACTTGCATTTTTTCATATTCCCTTCTGAATCACGAGGCGTTATAGTTGGCTCATGATTTTAGAAGCAATAGCACTTGGTTTTTCAACGGGAACTTACTGCACTATGTACTGCGCGCCGGTACTTGTGCCATTTCTGTTCAGTTCAAAAAAAGATGGGTTTTCAAGAAATGCAGCCCTCACCGGACTTTTCCTTGGCAGCCGTCTTTTGACCTATTTTGTCCTTGGCATCATCCTTTCATGCCTGGGGCTTCTTGCAGGGGAATTCTTTGATCCTTCCTTTGCAAGAAAACTTTCTTACTATGCCTACATTCTATGCGGCATAAGCCTTCTTTTCAACAGCAGATGTTCCCATGGATGCCGCTTTGAAAAGCTGTCGAATGATTATGCGGCTGCAGTCATTACGGGGCTTTCCGTAGGTCTTCACATCTGTCCGCCACTTTGGACTGCCATGTTCAGGACCATGAACGGTGGAAAGACAGGATTCCTTTACATGATTTTCTTTTACGTCGGATCCCTCCCGTATTTCCTTCCGTATCTTGGAATTCCTTTTGCGGCGGTAAAAGTTCCGGCTTTGAAAAGAATCGCACGGATCACAAAAATACTCCTTGCGTTTTACTACATCTTCTTTGTGGGACTCATTCCACTTGTATTCTAGGAGGCTGAATTCATGAAAGCAATTTCAATCATCCAGTCAATCATGATGTCTTTTGTCATCCTGTTCTTTGTAGTTCTTGGAAACAATTTTTCCGTATACAGTCTGATCTATGCGGCTTTCCTTCTTTTCTGTTTTGCAAGGATGACTTTTCTGGAACAGAATAAAAAGGGCAGCGGAATGAAATACAGAAGGTTATGCCTGAGCCTTTATGCAGTGCTTTTTTGCATAGGTTTCATCAATGATCTTATCGTGTCGCGGGGATCCATGGCGATTACAAATGAAGCTTTTTCCAACGCGGAACTTCCTTTCTGCCACATTACGATACCTCAGGTCCTTACGCCTTTCATCATCACGAAGAACATTGTTTTCCCTGCACGGATCACGGGCCACTATGCTGCGGTTGCCGGAATGCTCTGCATCTGGTTCATGTTCACCGTGACCCTTGGACGCGGATGGTGCAGCTGGGTCTGCTTCTACGGCGGTTGGGATCAGGGATTTGCATCCATTGCAAAAAAGCCAAGAATCAACCTTCTTTCAAAAAACCGTGAGATAAGGGAATTCCAGTTTGGCTTCTTTGCTTTCATCGTTCTTGGTTCCCTTGGTGCCATGGCGGCGATCTACTGCGAGTGGTTCTGTCCGTTCAAGCTTGTGACGGAATATCAGCCCTTTGATTCCATACCTAACATAATCGGAGGAATGATTTTCATTGGCCTTTTCGTTGCGCTTGTAATCGTCCTTCCGCTTCTGACAAAAAGAAGGACCCAGTGCAGCATGCTCTGTCCTTTCGGTGCTTTTGCTTCGCTTACAGACAGGTTCAGCGCCTTCCGCGTAAAAATCGACACAAATAAATGCAAGGGATGCATGAAGTGTGCAAAGGCATGTCCCTTTGGGGCCATCGACATTTCTACAATCATGGAGAAGAAAGGAAAGCCTGAGATCACCTGTGCAAAGTGCGGAGAGTGCATGGGTGTCTGCAGTGAAAACGCCATCAGTTATGATTTCAGGTTTACTAAAAAATGTGGCAGACCGGTACCTTCCACAAAGATCGGTAAAGCAGTGCAGGCATTCCTTGATCCTGCGCTTCTGTTCCGTTTTGCGGCCTTCAGTTTCTATGTCGTAATGTCAGGATCATTTTCCGTGAAATCCATGGAACTGATCGTCAACTTGATTGTAAGGTAAAAAGTGTTGTTCGAATATTCAAAACTAATAGAAGATTGAATGTACGGTAAGAAAAGGCAAACGGCAACCGAGCCGTTCTGAAGGTTGGCAAGCTTTTTTGCGAAGCAAAAATGCGCAGGCCGATACCATTTACCTTCAGCTTGGCGAATTGACGTGCGTTTTCTGGTAGTACATTCATAGTTTTGTATACAACCTGATATTCGAACAACATATTTTGTACATAGAAAAATAGATTAATAGGAGAAAATATGAAAAGAGCTAGATTTTATTTGGGTGCGGCCATTGTGAGCCTTTCCTGTTTTGTTGGAATTCCAATGATGTTCATCGGTGAGGATTTTATGGGAGATCTTGTCGCAAATGTCCTTGATCTTAAGGTGTCTCCTGGTTTTACAGGCGGAATACTTGCCCGCAATTTTATCGACGAAATCGAAGACGATAAAAATCTTCAGGAATACAAAGTCTACCAGCCTGTCTACGATGCCGTCTGGCAGCAGAATCCTGATTACTGGCAGATTGAGCAGCGTTATGATAGTGATGCAAGAAATTTGGGTTCCATCAATGTAATCTTGTCCGATGATTCCGGCAATGAATATATCCTGAGCATTGGGGAAAACAAAACGGTTTTGATGGATCAGAATGGGAATTCTGTCTGTGACTGTGAAAACTATTTCATGGAAAATGGAAAACTCATCAAGACAAGAATTCCGCTTAAGGAAAAAAAACTTCATAAATTCTACATAACTGAAAATACAAAACATACGGTGTATGTGGAAGATGAAATTCAGCTTTCAAAAAATGTCGATATGAAATCCAGGGAGATGAAGAAAAATATGAGAGAGAGCATTGATAAGATCAAGGATGCCTACTATGAGATGAAAGATGCCATTCCTTTTGATGAGCATAAAACTGGAAATGAGGATTTTGACAAGGCTTACTTCTTTTTCTGGGACGGGGAGAATGAAAAAGCTGAACCATTGTTCAAGGCTCTGGTTGAAAAAAACGACAGGGATGCCGTTGCCAATGCCTATTACGGTTCATGCCTTGCCATAAGAGGCGGAAAATCAAATGTCTTTTCTGCCATGGGTCTTGTTAAAAAATCCTACATCCATCTTGATAAGGCTGTGGAACTTTCACAGGGACAGACCTGTGAGGTCGACTGCCTCATGAACCGCGCCGAGGTAAGCGTTTCTGTCCCAAATGCAGTTTTTGGAAAAGCTGAACAGGGGGCTCTGGATTTTGCAAGGTGTGCGGAGCTATTTGTGGAAAGATCTGCCGGTTCGATCATGTCGGAAGAAGATAAGCTTATAATCGCCTACTGCCATGCTTCCGCCGCCGAATGCTACCTCAACTGCAAGAAGGAATCTGAAGCGGCCTTGTCCCTTAAGAAGGCTGAGAAAATGTTGGCTCTGTGATATAATATCCATAAGGATAGAATATGAAAGTAACAATATTGGACTGTCAGGAAGGGCAGGAAGAAGAAATAATCGTAAGATGCCATGCCCTGGATGACAGGCTTGTTAATCTGGTCAATTCCTTTAAGACAGGCAAAGACAAGCTTGTGTTCCATCGGGATGACAATATGGTCCTCATAGATCAGGAAGAGATTTTTTACATCGAAAGCATTGATGATCTTGTTTTTGCATATACAAAAAATGGAGCCTTTGAGTCCAAGGAAAAGCTTTATCAGCTTGAACAGAACCTTTCACCCAAGAGTTTCATGAGGGCAAACAAGTCGACGATAATCAACGTCAATCAGGTAAAGAGTCTTGCTCCTGCCTTTGGCAGCCGCTTTGAAGCAACCCTCAAGAATGACTGCCGGATCATAATTTCAAGAATGTATGTGCCTGTGCTGAAAAACATTCTTGGGCTCTAGAGATTTGCAATTGGAGTAGAAATATGAAAATGGAAAAGAATTTATTTATGTCAGTAGTGAATATGATTTCCGTGATTTCGACCTTGATTTTCCTCATGTCGGGTATGTTCATCGCCATATTCTGGGGACCAAAGACAGTTCTTGGGTTGTCCTATATTTTCGTGATAATCGGTATGTCTGTTGTGTACGGAATTCTATACATTCCGATTTTGCTGTCGGAAAACTGGAACTTATCAAAATGGGGTTCCGTTGCTATGAATGCCACCTATTTCCTTCTGATAAACGTGTCCGTGGTCGTTGTTGGATTCCATCTGGACTGGTTTGATGCTGGAAATCTCAGGATGCTTGTCGGCTTTGAGGTCTGCATCATCCTTGTTTATGTCCTGGCTTCTGTCATCAGATGGATTTCCGACTTCAATACGGCAAGCAAGATGAACGACAAACTCAGGCAGATACGTGGAGTGGAAAAAAAGAGCATCTGAAATATGTTCCGCCTGTAATCTTCATTTTATTGACAACAATATAATGCTAAGATTGCGAAAAAATCACGCTTTTTTCAGCAAGGTTTAAGGAAAAATCCTACATTTTGCCAATTTATTCCATTTATTAATTGAATTTACTGGTCTATTATGATTCCGGATTAATTTTGTTTTTTAATTTCTGGAGTTTATAGAAATCGGAGTTCAGTTATGTCGGAATTGGAAAGCGAATTCATTGATACAATGGAATTCACTGGTGAAACCGAAGTTGTTCAGAATGAGCAGGCTTCGGAAGCTTTTACAAAGGAATTTTCTCCAAAGCAGATAGGTTCCATCGCAAAATACATTGAACCTGTCAACGGAACGGCAACGATCGATACTCTTGCAGATCTTTTTGCCGCAAATCCGGATCTCAATGCGGTTCCAGTTGAAGAATATGACCGTGTTGTTGGTATCATAGACAGACGTACCGTTGAAGATGCGACAAATACAGCCTTAAAGCGTTTCATGTCGCGCCCGATAAGTGACATGACCATGAAGGTCTCTACGATCTTCCAGGCAAAAGATTACATTGAAAAAACTCTCGGAAAGGTTTCCGACATCAACAAAAAATACGGAACAGTATATTTTCCTGTGTTCAACCGCAGGAATTTCTTTGGTATTGTTTCCCTTGATGAATTTCTTGACCGCATGGATCAGATCCGCCAGCAGGACCTTGAAAAGGCAAGTTCAATCCAGCAGTCACTTTTCCCGACATCGGAAGATCTCTCCAAATTCCAATTTTCCATCACCTGCTGGAACAGGATGGCCAACTCTCTTGGTGGAGATTTCTACAAGACTTTCAAGCTCAGTGAATTCCAGTCCCTCATATGCTGTTGTGATGTTTCAGGAAAGAATGTTGCCGCATCCCTTTTGACTGTTGCCGCAATTTCTTTTTTTGAGGCAAGAAAAACTGTGGCAAACCTTTCCATGGATCCTGTAGATATTCTTTCTGATTTTGACGAGTATCTTCAGTCTGTCGTTCCTGTTGGAAATTTCATTACGGGTGTTTTTGTCTATGTCGACCTCAAGAAGCATTTCTTCCAGGTCTACAACTGCGGTCATACAACCACTTTCCTTGTGTATGCAAATTCAAGCAGTGCAGATCCTTCTCCAAAGATTGCCAGCATCGCACCAAAGCTTCCTCCTTTTGGAATGGGAGCGGTCAAGATTGCCTTGGACAGATCCAAGGAAGACAAGAACGCAAAAAAGCCTTATGAGACTCTTGCCGCAAAAAAGGGAATCCATCTTGAACTTTATTCCGATGGTTTCACCGATATGATGAACGATGACGGATTCCGTTTTGAGGAAGAGAATGCCAGAAACTTTTTCATTGACCTCTATACAAAACCGGCTGAAAAAGTATCTGAAGAAATCAAATACACCGTTGACAACTATATTGGAAACAGCATGCTTCCAGATGATGTCACGGTTATTGATGTACGGTTTGACTCTATGCTCTTTTTCTAAGTCCTCCTATAAATGCATTTAAAAATTTTAAGGGCTGTCCTTGCGAAGTTACACCTCACTCCTCGGGCAGCCCTTTTCTTTTTTATTTCTAAAACTCAGAAACAGAAATTATTTCTTTTCCTGAACCTTATCCTTATCCTTCTTAACCTTCTGGTCAAGAACATCCATCATCTTGTTGAGTGCAGCTGCAAAGTCAAAATCATCACCAGTAACGTGTGCATTTGCACCCCAGCGGTAATTTACAGTTGTATCAAAGTAAAATTTCTTGTCTTCCTTGACATGAATGATAAGGTCTACGATAAGATTTTCTGCGTAGTTGATTCTTTCGAGCTTCTTGTTGATAAGTTCATGCTGATCCTTGTCGAGTGTGAAGCCCTGTGCTGATATTGATGTATTCATAGTAGTACTCCTTATGTAGTTTTTTTCTTTCTAGCACAGCAAACTGCTGAACCGAACCTTGCTTTAAGGTTATATCAATATTATAACCCATTTTCCTGAAAAATCAAAATTTTTCTTCATGGAATCACTTAAAAAACTTTAATTTATCTGTTGTATGAGGATTCGACATTGAGCAGGTATCTGTATTTTGCCACTGTACGTCTTGCGATTTTAATGCCGCGTTTTTCAAGAGCTTCTGCAAGCTTCTGGTCGCTTAGTTTTTTCCCCTCCGAATTGTTTTCTATTATTTCCTTCAGATGGTGCAGTACGTTGTCACGGCTTACGGAACCGTCTTTTGTGGAAGCTGCGTTGGTGAAAAAATATTTTATGTTGAACAGTCCCCAGTCGCACTGGATGTATTTGCTGTTGGACATTCTGGAAACTGTGGTCTCGTGTACTCCAAGCTTGTCCGCTATGTCCTGCAGTCTCAGTGGAACAAGATGCCCTGGTCCTTTTTTGAAAAATTCCAGCTGGATGCGTACTATCTCGCAGCATGCCCTGGCAATGGTGTTCTGTCTGTAGTTGAGTGCTTCGATTATTTCCTGGGCTTTCTGAAGCTGCTGTGCAATTTCTTTTTTCTTTGTGTCATCAGCCGGTGTTGCAGCCGGAACTGTGAAATCGTCCTTGTTTATGGCCAGCTGCGGTATGTTCTCGTTTGACATCCTCACTATCAGGGAAATTTCTGAATCCCTTATCAGCGTGCCTTCTTTGGGAATTTCATTGCCTTTGGAATCTGTCTTTTCGACAAAAACGTCAGCAGCCACATAATGGGTTTCTGTCGTTGAAAAATCCCTTGCCGGGAATGGATCCAGTGTGCGAATGAACTGCAGCGCTTCCTCGATGGCCTCGTCGGTAAGCTGAAAATCTGTGTAGCGCAGTGATGCTTCCGTAAGACCGATCATGTCCTGCTGGTCAGCCAGATGCTTTTTAATTTTTGCCGATATGCGCTCAATCTTTGGAGGGTCAAGGTAGTTCAGTTTCCCGTCAAGAATGAAAAGGGCAAGAACCGGAGCGTTGCCTTTCTGCTTTGCCTGGACAAAAAGACTTTCCTCCATGTTCTTTACGCACAATCCCGGAGGATCAAACTGCTGAATCCGTTCCATGCATTTTTCAAGAAGTCCGATGGTGTGGGATTTGTTTTTTTTGTCCAGCAGTGAAACTGGCGCAAGAAAATGGTATCCCTTTGCGTCCATGTTGTAGATGAGTTTTTCGCAGAGTTCGTATTCTGCCGGTGGTATTTTTGTCATGTTCAACTGACTCAAGAAATGTTCCGTGAGGGAAGTTCTTGTGTCAGCCTGACTTTCCAGGGCTGCAAGGTGCGCTTCTGAAGCCTGCTCTCCGCTAGCCGATGAGGATGAGACTTTTATGTTGTCCTTTGGGAGTCTTCTTTTGTGGCCTTCATCGATCACCAGCATCGGATTTTCATCAGCAAGTTTCCTGAGCTCAGCGACAAGATCCTGTGTGGACATGGAAAGCATGTTCAGTGACTGTATCTGCTTCTGGCTGAGAACCTGGACCTGTTTCTGCAATTGCCGCTGCTGAAGATTTATGGCCATGGATTTATTGTAAAGTAAAAATGAAAGATATGGTAGTAATGACTGAATCAAATTTTCATGTGACAAATTCTTCTTCTTTTTGATATAATGAATGCATGAGAAATTTTAACAAGTTTGGAATCAAAATTCCCGGCATTCTTCTGCCAAAAGAGAAAAAACTGGATTCCTGGAGCGTGATCGCATGTGACCAGTATACGCAGGATATGGATTATTGGAATAAAGTTTCGGAGGCTGCAGGAACCAATCCTTCAACTCTCAATCTTATCCTTCCGGAAGTCTATCTTGGTGCTCCGGACAGAAAGGAACGCCTTGAAAAAATCCGTAGTTCCATGCGCTCATATGTCGAGGGAAATGTCTTTGATGAAGAGACGGAAGAACTTGTTTATATTGAACGCACTTCAGCTTATGGCAGAAAACGCAAAGGCCTTGTCTGTGCGATAGATCTTGATACCTATGAGTGGAAGCCGTTCAGTAAGAATCTTATCCGTGCGACGGAAGCTACCATTGTCGACCGTATTCCGCCAAGAAAGGAAATAAGGAAAAATGCTCCCCTTGAACTTCCTCATATCATGCTTCTTGTAAACGACAGCGATCATATTCTTGTGGAAGCATGCGGTGACCTTGCAAAGAAAAATGCACCGGTCTATGACGGAGACCTTATGCTTGGTGCAGGCCATATCACCGGTTGGGCTGTAAAATCTGAAGAACAGCTCGATGCCCTTTATGCAGGCCTTGATAAAATTTTCGAAAAGAATACTTCTGCAGACGGAACCACATTCATGTTCGCTGTGGGTGACGGAAACCATTCCCTTGCAACTGCCAAGGCTGTCTGGGATGAATACCGCGAAGAACTCAGGGCACAGGGAAAGAGTGAAGAAGAGATCGCATCATCAAATGTCCGTTATGCCCTTGTCGAGATTGTAAACATCTACGATGAAGGACTTACCTTTGAGCCTATCCATCGTGTTCTTTTCAACGCATATCCGCAGAAACTCATTTCTTTCCTTGCCGATAAACTGGATGGAAAAATAATCGAGGAAAGTGACCGCGCTTCCCTTGAAGTGAACGTAAAGAATTCAAAGGCCGACTTTGGTTTTGTATACAGCATCGATGGAAATCTCCGGTTCACACGCATTGCGACAGAAATCACAGATCTTGCAGTAAGCCGCCTTCAGCCTGTTCTTGATGAATTCATCAGCAGGTGCACAGGAGTTGAGATTGACTATATCCACGGAACTGAAGAAGTGTTCCGTCTTGGAAGGAAGGAAAATGCCGTTTCTGTTCTTCTTCCACCGATTGCCAAGGATTCATTCTTTGACACCATCAGCGGTCGTGGACCACTGCCGAGAAAAAGTTTCAGTATGGGCGAGGCAGATGAAAAAAGATTCTATCTTGAATGCCGCAAGCTTTTCGGCTGAAAAGAGTTCCGTCTGTAGAAACAATCATCTGTGCAAGTGAGGGGTCATGGAAGTACAGTACGTTAAGAACGAAAACAACAGGGAAGAAAATTTCATTCTGCCTGAAACGGAAAAGGCCATCAACGGAATCATCGCGGAGATCGGCCGGACTTTTTCCTTGAGCAGGTTTTTTCTGCAGATCGTGTACATCGCATATCTTGCCATGCGTACTTTTTACATGGAAAGATTATTTGCATTCAATGTGGTTCTTCTGACCATCTGTGTTCTTCAGCTTCTGTTTTTTTTTGCTGATCTTAACGGAAAAAAAAGAATCAGCGGCAAAGTTGATCTGCCTTTCAGAATCGCAAAGAGACTTGTGTCCCTTGCCGTTGCCGGGATTTTTTTTGCTGATATTTTCATTCTGTCTGAAACCGTTCATAGATGGCAGGCTGTTTCCGGCGTCCTTATCTGTCTTGGATGGATCATGACCTTTATAGGCGATCTGTTTTTTGCGACGGTTCCTAGATATACAAGAATCATATTGAACAGTTTCAAAAAAGATATTGAACCGACAGCCCTTGTTTCCCGCGGCCTTGAGAAAGCAAAGGAAGCCGCCGGCCATATGGCAAAAAGAAAGGCTGTAAGAAGCTGGCGTAATGTAAAGTCATGGTTTTCTGGACTTATCGACAACTAGCGGAAAATCATTATATAATAGATAAACATACATCAAAAACGGATGAGCATTATGGGAAAGGTAATTGTATTTGTTAATCAGAAGGGTGGAGTTGGAAAGACAACTTCTGCCATCAACATCGGTGCATACATTGCGGAAGCCGGGAAAAAAGTTCTGCTGGTTGATTTCGACAGCCAGGGAAACATGTCTTCCGGTGTAGGTGTGAATAAAAAGAAACCTACAATCTACGAACTTATGGCCGGACAGTCTTCTGCAGACGAGACAATCAAGCATACGTCGCTTCCAGATCTTGACGTCATCAGTGCTTCCATTGAACTTTCCGGTGCCGCCATTGAGCTTGTAGATCTTGAGAACCGTGAATTCTATCTCAAGAATGCCCTTGCTCCTGTGAAAGACAGATATGACTACATCCTCATCGACTGTCCTCCATCTCTTGGACTTCTTACTCTTAACGGTCTTGTTGCCGCCGACGAAGTTCTTGTTCCAATGCAGTGTGAATTCTTTGCACTTGAAGGTCTTACTCTTCTTTTGCAGACAGTCAAATCCGTTCAGGGTGGACTCAACAAGGATCTCAAGATCGGCGGAATTTTTTTCACCATGTATGACAGCCGTACAAAACTTGCTGAAGCAGTCGTAAAGGAAGTCATTTCATATTTCAAGGATTATGTTTTCAATACAATGATTCCTCGCAATATCAAACTTTCTGAAGCTCCTTCCCATGGAGAACCTATCTGCCTTTATGATCCGTCATGCATCGGAGCAAAAAGCTATAAAAAACTTGCGGAAGAGGTGATTAACCGTGGCTAAACATCAGGGACTTGGTAGAGGCCTCGGAGCCTTGATGCAGGATGCGGAAGACGATTACACATCATCAAGAAATGCCCCACTGTCTGCGGAACAGGCTGTTGGAGTTCAGCTTAAGGAAGCAGCTCCTGTAAAAAGTAATTTGCCTTCCGGTATTACAGCGGACGAAAACGGAACTCTCTGGTGTGATCCAAAGCTTCTCAAGCCTAACCCATACCAGCCTCGAACTTATTTTGACGAGGATTACATTGCTGAACTTTCTGAATCCATCCGCCAGATCGGTGTTCTTCAGCCGGTTACTGTAGAGGATGCAGGCGACGGAACTTTCTACATCATTTCCGGTGAATGCCGTACACGTGCTTCACTTAAGGCCGGTGTTGAAAAAATTCCTGTTCAGCTTAAAAAGTACACAGATGAGAAAAAACTTGTGGTCGCCCTCATTGAGAACATCCAGCGTACGGACCTTAATCCGGTGGAAGAAGCCCAGGCTTACTACAAGCTCATGGAGATCGCGAACATTACCCAGGATCAGGTTGCCGAACGTGTTGGAAAAAACAGATCTACAGTAGCCAACTGCCTTCGTCTCCTCAAGCTTCCGGAAGATATCCAGAAAGCTCTTGTGGAAGACAAGATTACTTCCGGACACGCACGAGCCATCCTTAGCCTTGATAATGACACCGACATGAGAATCCTCTTTGGTAGAATTCAGGGACAGGGTCTTTCTGTTCGTCAGGCGGAAGCAATGGCAAGGGAAATGAGGGAAGCAACACCTTTCAGCGGACCGGTCTCAAAGCCTGCCGTTGACAACCGCGACCCGAATCTCATTGCTCTGGAAAACAAGATCATAGAAAGTCTTGGAACCAAGGCACAGATTAAGGGCGATCTTTCAAAAGGTACGATTACGATCAACTATTTCAATGGTGAAGATCTGGATAGAATTTTCAATATCATCGCACCAAACGCAAAGCTCTAGATTCTGCCTTAAGCACCCTTAAGCTTCAGCCATCTCTTCAAGTTCCTCTCCATTGTCAAGAGGTTCGTTCTGTGAATTTACGTTTCTGATGAGCGGAATTACTTTCATGAGGCATTCGATAATGTCCGGATCGAAAGTTTTCCCGGTTTCATTGCGCATGATGTCCAGGGCTTCTTCGAGAGAGAATGAATCTTTGTAATGCCTTTTGCTCAGAAGTGCATCCAGAACATCGGCGACAGTCATTATCCTTGCACACAATGGAATCTGATTTCCTTCAAGTCCGCGTGGGTATCCTGTTCCGTCGAAATGCTCATGGTGGTAAAGTGCCATCATCTCCGAGTACATAAGAAGTTCTTCGTCTATGATTTCAGGAAGATATGCGTTGATCATGTTGTAACCGATCTCGGAATGGGTCTTCATTGTTTCATATTCTTCCGGTGTGAGTTTGCCAGGTTTCTTGAGAATGTCATCAGGAATCTGGATTTTTCCAAGGTCATGCAGAGGAGCTGCCTCAACGATTCTGTTTATGACTTCATCGGTAAGGATTGCCTTGTATTTTTCCGTTTTTGAAAGTTCATTGCAGAGGATCTCGACATATTTGCTTGTCCTCTTGATGTGCTGTCCTGAAAAATTATCACGGCTTTCCACAAGGTTTGCAAAAGTCTGCAATTCCTGGAACTGAAGATTTCTGATCCTCTTGTTTCTTTCCTGAAGGTCCAGAACTGTTTTTCTGAGAATTTTCGTGATTGAAAGGCATGTGATGATGAGGAGTATATATTCAATCGTGTATCCTGCCACTACTGGAATGAAGTAATCTCTTGGCGTGTCAGATGTGAGATCCAGCAGATACATTGACTGAGATTTGATGAATATGGAAATGACGAGTCCTATGTAACCCATTGATGCTGCGACAATCGTATATTTCTTCTGAAGGTAAAGGCAGCTGAACAATGTCGCAAAAGCGTAGGTGATGTGAATTCCGATTCTGCTGTTTGACCCCATGATCGCGGTCAGTGTCACGACACCTATGAGTCCCAGGTACATGGTGACTGTTCTGTTCACATTGAAACGGACGAAGATATTCATCAGAAGGGAGAATACAAAACTTATGCCCCAGCACACCAGCGTGAATTCATAAGACATGCTGAACAGCTTGAAATTCCTTGCCACAAGAAAAATTACGCAGGTAAGATTTGCGTAAAGCATTACATTGGCGATGAGTCTGTTTGATCTGTCTGTTGTTCTGATTAAAAACTCTTCTTCGATTTCCACAATACAATTATACCACAAAACAACGGAAATATCGAAAATCAATGCATTTTTTTCATCTGGTCCATTACATATATATTAGGAGGTTATTTGTGATGGATGGAATAAGGTTTGTGATGGTGAAAACTGTATGCCCGGCTCTGGTTCTTTTTTTTGTTGTTTCTTTTTCTGTGTGCAATTTTGGCTGCAGGAATTCAATTGAAGAAATCGAAGTTCTTGAAGGAGATTTTTCTATTCCTCAGATAGAAAATTTTGCGGTCACTGGTGCATCGACTCTGGAAATTGGATTTTCCAAGAAAACTGTCGTGCAGAATCTGGCAGTCGTATCAAAGACTACAGAAAGTGAATTCTGCGACATTACGGCGGAATATGATGAGGAAACGCAAAAGACAGTGGTCGCTCTTGGAACGCAGACGGAAGTCGGTGAAGATTACCTGATCGAGGGACAGGTTGAGGATCTGCATGGCAATTCGCTGACTTTCAGCATAGGATTCAAGGGCTTCAATGAAAATCCAGCCAGAGTGATCCTGTCAGAGGTAAGAAATGCCTACGGAACTGCTTCCGTCAAGGATGAGGAAGGTGTGTCCAGGTCAGTGCACCGCAGCGAGTATGTCGAACTGTATGTGTTGAAAGGTGGAAATCTTTGTGGAATAGAAATCTGCAGCGCAAGTGACGGAAGTGAGAAGAAATATACTATGCCGTCAATTGATGTGGAGACTGGAGAATACATAACGGTACACATGAGGACTGTAAATGCCGAAGGTATTGACGGTGAAGGTATGATCAGTGAGACTGCTGATGATTTCACTTTGTCTACCCACGAGGATTCCTGCGATTCTGCAAGGGATCTCTGGTCTGACAATACGAAATCATGTTTTGCCGACAGTGACATTGTTTATGTCCAGAATGTCTACGACGGAACAATTCTTGATGCCCTTGTTTTTGCAAAGAGTTCCGTTGGGGAATGGAAAGAATCATTCAGTGGGATTGTTGCCGCAGTTGAGCAAAGCGGCGTGTGGGGATCAAGTGCTTCTCCTGAAAATGCCGTGTGCAGTGATTTCATTACAACAAGTGCGGCAACAAGAAGCTACTCCCGGCAGAATATCGATGATGCCATTGCCGCCTACGCAGCCGGTGAACCGATAGTCAACGGAAAGGATGTCTGGATGATAACGGCCAATACGGGCAGCGGTAAAAAATTCGTGGCTGGAATCACTCCAGGAATGAAAAACAGCAGTAACGAATACAAAAAGTAAACAGGATTTTTCAGCTGAAATCCGGAATATCCTTTTTTTTGTTGTATTTGTAATCGTAGATGTGTGTGGATGCGATCTTTCCGTCGATGCGGTCGTTTTCCTTCTGGAGCTGGTATTTTATCATCTCCTTGAAAACGTTCATCAGTGGCTCAGGATCTGCGTCTTTGTCTGCTATTCCGGATTTCTGAAGTTCCTTTATGAGATAGTAACAGGTCTCTATTGTGGAAACACAGTATTCCGCAGGCTCGTGCTTGAATGTGAAAATGCTTCTGTACTGGCCTGTAAAGGAAAACTTTGGCAGTGAATTTATGTTCATGCTGTAACGGATCATTTTTTTTGAGCAGAACCATGTTGAGTCAACGATGAATGCAAGAAGTTTTCTGTTTCCTATGGTCTCGCGAAAACCTTCCTTGTCCGCAGTCCATGCGTCTTGGGCTGGGTAAAGGAGTACAGGGTAGTACAGGGGATCGTTTAACAGCTGGTTTATTCTTTCATTCCTGGTGAAGTCTATGCCAACGATGATTTCGCTTTCAGGCAGGCACAAAGATGCAAGTCGACCCGTTCCGGTTTTCTGTTTTCTTGCTTCCTTTGGATGCATGAGGAAAACAAATTTGACGCCGCTGTCTACTGGTGCCGTGTATTTGCAATAGCAGGATGCCACAGGTCTATGGCACTTCCAGCAGACTTCTCGGTATTTTACAATTTCATCAGGGTTCTGCTGGCCGCGCATTAAACTTCCACCTGGATTCTTGTTCCGGCAGAAACAGACTGCTGAACGTAGATTGATGTAAGTGAACGGTATGGGTTTTTGAATTCTGAAATCTGCTGCCTTAAATTCGTCATGTGTACTTTGAGCAGCTTTCTGTTTTTTTCATTCTGTGCAAGAACCTGAGACTGAAGTTTTTCAAGATCCGACTGGATTCTTGTGATCGGTACGGCATCTGCTGGATTGTATGTTGCTGCCCTTGATCTGTTGTACAGGTCCTGCATCGGAATGATCACCTTCTGGAGTGAACCGATGTTTGCAACGATTTCCGTTTCAAGTTCGCTGTGTGCAAGAAGGGCTTCCGCATCTTCCTCAGAAATTTTGCTTTCCTGTGCCTCAAGAACTTTAAGATATTCCTGGAATTTTGTTCTCTGCTGTTCAAGCAATGAACGGAATCTTTTAAGAATGAGAATTCTTTCGTCCAGTTCTGCCTGTGTCAATTTCTGTTCCATAATATTTCCTCCGTAACCTTTCGTCTTTCAGCCCTGAATGCTGAAAGATGGAGTTGCACCTGGTATTGCTGTCTGTGAATTTGCGGTGCTGTTGGAAGCTGTGATCCACGATTCCCTCAACTGTGACATCATGTTGTGGACGAAATCAAGTTTTTCTTTCTTGTGGTCCATGGTTGCTTCCAGAATCTGTCTGTTGAAATATACATAGAGGGACATGAGGTTCTTTGCGATTTCACCGCCCTTGTCCATATCGAGGCTTACTTCCAGTTCAGTAAGAATGTCCATTACTTTCTGGAGAAAATTGCCGTAGCTCTCGATCTGATTTGCGTTGATTTTTCCGTCTGGTCCGATAAGGCTCATTGCCTTCTCAAGATTGTTTACGGCTCCTTCATAGAGCATGACGACAAGTTTTCCTTGACTTGCAGTTTTTACTCCGATTTCACGATAAGCATTGTATCCACCGTATGGATTTGAACCGTATGCCATTTTTGCCTCCCGATAAGGTAGCCTTCCATGGCATTTTGCCATAAAGACTTCATTCTAATATCGGAAGTGAAAAGGTCATTTCTTAGAAAAATATTGCGCAAATTCAGGGTAAATGTCGATGTAGTCCTTTACGGCCCTGTCATAGCAGGAAGCGCGGCATATAAAAAGAATTTGGGCTTTGTCAAGGCACATGAGTTCGGAAGGTGAGAATGCAACTGCCTTGAGGTTTTTGTCATTGAACAGGGAGTTGTATTTTGCAGATCCAATTGAAAGAATTTTCATTACGAAGCCTGAACATGCAAATTTATAGTCCTTTTCTAAATAGGTTGCATAATCTGAATCAAGAACTATGGGCTCAAAGTCGCGGTTAAAATCGTAGTTTTTTAGTGCCCTTCTTGCTTTTCCGTGCTTAATTGGCACTGAAAGTGCGCTTGCCTTTGAGAATTTAAAGTCTTTTTTTGGGTTCAGGCTGTATTCAAGAAGCCTTTTGCAGTTTTCCCAGTCTTCGGGGCTTACGGGAACTGCCATTACTGCGCAGGAAGTTTTGTTCATGTCTATTCGCTGGAAATAGATGTTTTCTTCCGGAGATTGTAACTTTTCAACCTTGACCTGGTTTTTCCCTCGGGTGGTGATTCCAACAAAGTCATCGTCAAGCGTGCAGTTCATTGACGTGTGGGTGTAAATGTTTCCGTCTGTTCCATGCCCCATGATGCTTGCTGTTCCACGCCAGACGTATAGAAATTTTGAACCCTTTTTGTAGTTTATGTGGTGAAGCCTTATGAAGATGAACCTTTGGTTTTCAAAATCCTCTTTTGTGTATTCAAGGTTCCTGTTTATTTGGGTTATGTAGTTCTCTTCATATGGCTCGGCCTTTTCAAAATTACGCTGAAGGGAACTTGTCGTTCTGCACGATGCAAGTAATGCCGAAACTAAAACCAATAATGCTGATTTTGATACTCTCTTTTTTAACATGGGAGAGATTCTACAACAAAATTCAGATGTTGAAAATCTGATTGCGCAAAATTGACAAATAAATCCTTCCATATTTTACTTTTTCCCGTCAATTCATTAAAATGTCTTCCATTATGAAAGCATCTCAAATTTCTTTTAGAACATTACGTGAAGCCCCGGCAGAGGCTCAGATTTCAAGTCATCAGCTTATGATGAGGGCTGATCTTATCCGCAAACTTGGTAACGGTCTTTACACATACATGCCGCTCGGACTTAAGGCATACCGCAAGGTTGAAAACATCATTAAGGAAGAATGGAACAACATCGGTGCCCAGGAATTCAAGCCTACTGTCATTGTTCCGGGTGAAATCTGGAAGGAAAGCGGCCGTTGGGACACAATGGGTCCTCAGATGCTCAAGGCAAAGAACCGCGGAGAACAGGATATGGTTGTTTCTCCAACAGCAGAAGAAGCTTACACTGCAATCATGCGCCAGGGACTTACTTCATACAAGCAGCTCCCGATCAACGCATACCAGATCAACACAAAATACCGCGATGAAATCCGCCCTCGCTACGGTGTAATGCGCGGCCGTGAATTCAACATGGCTGACGGTTATTCCCTCCATGCAGACGACGAATCTTTGGATGCAACATACCAGGATTATGCAAAGGCATACCACAGGATCTTCAAGCGCCTTGGCCTTAAGATCATTCCAGTTAAGGCTGACACTGGTGCCATGGGTGGTTCAGGTTCAGAAGAATTCATGGTGGAAAGCCCGATCGGTGACGACACACTCATTCTTTGTGACTGCGGTTATGCTGCCAACGTTGAAAAGGCTGCATGTAAGGAAGATACTCCTGCAATGACAAAGACTGATGCTGCAATTGAAGAAGTTGCGACACCAAATGTTTTCTCGATCGAAGATATGGAAAAATTCTTCGGCACATCTTCAAAGAACTTCATCAAGGCTCTTGTTTACCGCGTAATCAATTCTTCCCTTGACCTTTCAAAAGCTCCGCATTGCGAAAATCTTAAGGTAGTAAAGGAAGACAAGTTCACATTCTATCCTGTTTCATACGCATGTGTTCTTATCCGCGGCGACCTTGAGGTAAACGAAGCAAAGCTTGCAGGCCTCCTCAAGGCTTCTGAAGTTGTTCTTGCAGACGATGAAGAAATCATGATGATCGCTGGTGCACCGCACGGTTTCGTTGGTCCAGTAAGCGTTAAGTGCCCGATCATTCAGGATCTTAGCGTTAACAACATGCACGATGCCTATGCAGGTTCAGGAAAGGAAGGCTTCCATATCAAGCATGTAGAACCAGGCCGCGACTACACGGCATACATCAACGCGGATGTCCGCACTGTCAAGGAAGGGGATACATGTCCTCACTGCGGCGGAAAATTCC
>JAEDDW010000068.1 GCA_016293645.1 Treponema sp.
TTGTAACTGCGATTGTGCTGTGGCCGGTTGTCTGAATGAGTTCAACAACTTCCTGGATTGTCTGATCCGGGCGGATGTTTGAATCAGAAGTTACGAATCCGGCCTTGTAAGCCTTTACGCGGGCTACCATAGCAGCCTGGTTTTCAATTGTCTGTGAACCAAAAATGAAACTGATTCCGCCTTCCTTTGCAAGTGCGATGGCAAGCTTATCATCAGATACTGACTGCATTACTGCAGAAACCATAGGAATGTTCATTGTAAGAGCTGGTTTTTCCCCTGCTTTTTTGTTGTAACGAACAACTGGAGTCTTGAGGGAAACGTTGTCTGGAATACAGTCTTCAGATGTATAGCCAGGAATCAAAAGATACTCAGCGAATGTGTGAGACGGCTCTTCATAGTAATATGCCATGATTTACTCCTAATATAGAAAAAATGATAATAGATACTTGCCGATGTATTATAGTGAATATGCGCACCTTAATAAAGGGAATTTGAAAAGAATTCTTCAGTCGGAAGGAATTTATGCCGAAAATTTCACTATGAAAGTGTCTAAATTTTTTTCAGTATCAGTTCTATGTTTTTCCTTTGGTGCAATGGCTTTCTGCCAGTCTTCAACGCACAAAGTTGAAAGTGGTGATACTTATTATTCCATTGCAAGAAAATACGGTGTAAAGGTCAGCGAAATTTATTCCGCCAATGGACTTTCTGAAGGCGATACTCTGAAGGTAGGGCAGACCATCAAGATTCCGTCTGGTAATAAAACCGGAACTGAAACTGCTCCGGTAGCTAAGGAAAGCGTTCCAGTTGCCTATGACACCTATGTTGTTCAGAAGGATGATACTTTTTACAGAATCGCAAAAAACAATTCGATCACAGTGAATGAACTTCTTGATGCCAATGGGTTTACTTCCAATGAAGTGCTTAAGGCAGGCAAGAAAATAAAGATTCCTCTCAAAGGCGGAACTCCATCAGCCGGTGCAGTCAAAACGGATTTTCCAAAGGAAACCAGGACTGCTGAGCCAAAACCTGCGGAAACAAAATCCGGAACCGTCAGAAAATTCGACACCTACACAGTTCAGAAGGGAGACACCTTCTACCGCATAGCAAAGGTAAATGCAATTACTGTTGATGAACTTAAAAAGCTCAACGGTCTTGATTCAAAATCTCAACTTAAAGCCGGCCAGAAGCTCAAGATACCTGTTACCATTGTTGATACTGCAAATCCAAATCTGCCTTCGCTTCCTGATGATCCAAGAAAGTATTCGGCAAAAAAAGGCGATCCAAATCTTTCGTGGCCGGTCAAAAATCCTACCATCACATACATGGCAGGAAAGGTAAGTGGAGTTCAGCTTGGGTGTGCAAAAAATGAAAGTGTAACTGCCATCCGCGCCGGAACTGTAATGTATGTTGGAAACTACCGCGGTTACGGTCAGGTTGTTTTTGTACAGACCAAGACAGGACATATCTATGTGTACAGCGGTCTTGGATCAATAAAGGTAAAAAAAGGTGATTATCTTGTCTTTGGTGATGTCATCGGTACAGCCGGAACTGACAGCATCAAGGGTACAAACCAGATGTGCCTCATGGTGTTCCAGAAGTCTTCGCCTATAGACCCAGCAAAAGCACCAAGGGGATAGAAATCTCCTTGATGCTTTCGACTTCGCTCAGCAATCCTGTGCAATTTTAGGACCCCTGAGCGCAGTCGAAGGGTCCGTGCTTTCAAGAATTGCCGTCTGGCAATTCTTGCGGCGAAAGTTAAACAGAACAGAATTCCTAAACCATCAATCGCTTTAGCCAAGGCCCCCTGAGCAACGTCGAAGGGTTCTGCGGCCTGCGGCAATTAATCAAAGATATTGAAGGATTGTTTCCCTTATGCCTTCAAAGCGCTGGTCTTTAAGACCGTAGTCCAGGTCTTTGTATGTCCATAGGGCTCTTCCTATTCCGTAGTGTTCAAAGGCTTCATGAATCTGCTTGAACCAGTGAATTGTCGAGGCATTGTCGGCGCGGTCGATTACACCGTATTCAACGCAATATATGATGCTATCGAATTTCTCAACATGGTTTACGGCGCGTTCAAATAGATTCTTGAAGTAATCAGGTCCAAGAAGATCTGGACATGTGTTTTCCGCACTGAACATAATCTGTGGATTCTTTTCAAGGCGGGCATGGTATTCTTCCTTTGAAATAGGAAAGCTCATTTTTTCATCCATAGGAATGTCGTCACGCCAATATGCCTGCTGCTGGCAGAAAAGAATCGGTTCATAGCAGTGGAAACTGAATCCTACATTCGGGTCATGAAAGTCAGAAAGGGTGTTTATCGAATGGACGCTCGAGTGCCTTGATCCGCATACAAGAATTTTTGTCTGTGGAGCAAAAACTCGGATTATGGAAACTGCACTTTTGGCGATGTTCATCCATGAAACCTGGTCCGCAGCATCCATTACAGCATTCAAAAGTTCAAAACAAATTCTTTCATGTCTTGATCCGTAACGTTTTGCAAGTGCGATCCATATGTTCAGAAAGCGCATTACAACTTTCTCATTGTGGAAGAATCCGCCATCTGTTTCCCCACCTAAAAAGTAGTAGCCGTAGATTCTGTGAAGCTCGATAATCATGTTCACATTGTATTCATCGCACCACTGGAGACATCGGTCTATGTATTCAAATCCGCTGTCAATCATCTTTCCTTTTTCATCCTGCAGCAGTGTATAGTCAACAGTGAGTCTGACGTGATCAAGGCCCCATTCAGAAATCTGTCTGATGTCGTCTTTGGTAATATAAGTATCAAGAAATTCTTTTTTCAGGTTGCTTTGTGAAAGCCATCCACCCAAATTTATACCTTTTTCAAAACCCGGCCACTTCTTCATGACTTTCATTATATCAGATTTTTTATATTTTTCATGAAATTTAACGTTTTTTTTGAAGAAGTCTATTATGCTGCTGCAAGGTCGCTATAATCCCAAGGCAAGTTTTGCAAGGTTCTGTATGTCAGTAGATTCTCTTCTTTCCTTTGCAAGAGTGATGAAAAGTTCCATGCAGACACGGGCATCATCGTTGGCGCGGTGTGCGCATTCAACATTGATTTTATAGCGGCTAGCCAGAGACTGTAGTCTGTATGGACCGTCTTCCGTACCCTTGAAGTCGGGATGGAAGTCTCTTGCGATCCGAAGCGTATCTATGATGCTGCTTGAAATCGGTTTTCTGCATGAGCGTTCAAGTTCGCCATTTATGAAATGGATGTCGAAGGGAGCGTTGTGGGCGACAAGGATGATGTTTTCTGTTCCGCAGTATTCGAGGAAAGATTCGATGGCCTGCAGTGCGCAGGGACTTTTGCTGACCATGAAATCATCGATGCCGGTAAGTTCCGTTATGTACATGGGAATTTCAACAGGTGGTTTTATGAGCATGTCAAAAGGTTCCGCAAGGATGCCATGACGGTTGAATTTTACGGCACCTATTTCAATGAGATGGTCGGTGCTTGGGTGGAGTCCTGTTGTTTCCGTGTCGACTGCCACATAGGTGTAGTCTTTTTCAAAATAATCCCGGACGATGCGTTTGTTGTCAGAAAGTATCTTAAGGCTGCTCATAGAATCAAAAAAAATCCGAGGAAATGGAATTCCCCGGATTGTGTTCAGTATAAAATTACAAAGTCAATTATTTTGCAGAATCAAGGATCTTGTTGATTTCCTTAGAGATTGCATCACAAAGTTTAGCTGCTTCTTCCTTTGCCTTTACAAGTTCAGCATCCTTTCCACCCTTAACTGGTGTACAGCTGTTGATGTAGAACTTGATCTTTGGTTCTGTTCCAGATGGACGGGCAGAAACGATTGTACCGCCTTCGAGGAAGAACTGGAGAACGTTGCTCTTTGGGAACTTGAGCTTCTTCTTCTTGTCCTTCTTTGCAGGATCGAATTCAACCTGTTCGCCAATGTCGCGGATCTTGAGAACCTTCTTTCCACCGAGAGTCTTGAGTCCTTCTGTGCGGAGCTTTGTCATGATTCCGCCCATGATTGCAGGGCCCTTAACGCCTGGGAAGTACTTGCTGATTGAGCGGTCTTCGAAGTAACCGTATTTCTTGTACATTTCGTCGAGACGCTGGAGCAATGAAACGCCCTGGCTTCTCCAGTAGAGTGTCATTTCTGCACAAAGAGCTGCTGCTGAAACACCGTCCTTGTCCATTACTGACTTTTCAATCTTGTATCCGTAGCTTTCTTCAAGACCGAATACATAGTTGTTTGTCTTGTTCTTTTCGAATTCTGCTTCTGCTGCAGCGATCCACTTGAAACCTGTAAGAACTTCGATGAGCTTTACCTTGTACTTCTTGCAGATTGCATCAACGAATGGTGATGTAACGATGGAGCGGATACATGCAGGATTTTCCGGCATCTTGTTCTTTTCTGTGCGTGAAAGGAGGATGTAGTCGCAGAGGAGGGCACCCATCTGGTTTCCTGTAACGAGAACGTAGTTTCCGTTTTCATCTGGGAAAGCTGTACCAAAGCGGTCTGCATCCGGGTCTGTTGCCATTACAACATCAGCCTTTTCCTTCTTTGCAAGTTCAACAGCCATCTTGAGTGCTGGTGCTTCTTCCGGATTTGGCTTTTCTACTGTTGGGAATGCTCCGTCAGGTTTCTTCTGTTCTGGAACTGTAATAACCTTGAGTCCGAGGTCACCGAGAACTTTTTCTACGTGCATTGCACCAGTTCCGTGGAGTGGTGTGTAAACGATCTTAACGTTCTTTGCTTCCTTCTTGATGAGGGCTGGGCGGAAGAGTTCCTTCTTGATCATTGCCCAGTATGGTTCGTCGATTTCCTTGTCGATTACGATGAGCTTGCCAGCCTTTACTGCTGCAGCCTTGCTCATTGTGTTGATCTTTTCAACTGCATTAACTTCCTTGATGATACCGACATCATGTGGTTCGATAACCTGTGCACCGTCATCCCAGTATGCCTTGTATCCGTTGTACTGTGGTGGGTTGTGTGATGCTGTTACAACAACACCAGTCTGTGCCTTAAGCTTGCGGATAGCGAATGAAAGTTCTGGAGTTGGGCGGAGTGACTTAAAGAGGTATGCTGTGATTCCGTTGGCTGCAAAAATGCGTGCTGTTGCTTCTGCAAACTTGTCAGAGTTTTTGCGGCTGTCGTAAGCAACAACTGCCTTGAGAGTTCCCTTCTTTGCCTTTGCTGGGAAAGCCTTGATAACGTAGTTGGCGAGACCCTGAGTTGCCTTGTTGATTTCGAGAGTGTTCATGCGGTTTGTTCCGCCACCCATTACACCACGAAGACCACCTGTTCCGAATTCAAGTGTTGTGTAGAAACGGTCTTCAAGTTCCTTCATGTCCTTCTTTGCAACAAGAGCTTCAACTTCCTTGCGGAAATCTGCGTCTTTTTCTTCAGCAATGTATTTTTTTGCTGCTTCAAGGATTTCGTTCTGGTTCATAAAAATAACTCCTATCTGTTTAGGTACAGAATGATAAAAGTATAGCAAATTAATTTTAGTTGTTCTATTATTAGTTTAAAGAAACTGTAAAAAAATTTTGGGGATTATTATGAAAAGAAAATTACTGACTGTTCTTCTGGTGGCTTTATCCTGTTCCGCCTTGTGCTTTTCTGCGAAAGTGAAAAGGGTTGATTCGGACAAGCTTACTGATCTTGATGGATTCTGGAATGACAACGATGTCAGAATTGTATGTGAGAATTTAATTGAGCAGTGCATCGAGTCTCCTTCCGTAAGAAAAAAGTCTGCTGCAATAGAAGCTGCAACCGGTGATCTTCCATTTGCAATTGTCGGAAAAATCGTCAATGACAGTTCCGAGCATATCGATACTTCCATAATTGAAATGAAACTTAGAAATGCAATCATCAACAGCGGTGCATTGAATTTTGTTGCGTCAAAGGGTGAGAGAATTCATCTGAGGGATGAGAAGGCTGACCAGCAGGATCATGCAGCCGAGGCAAAGGCAATGGATAATGAAACAGCTGCTGATTACATGCTCATGGGATCGGTGAAGTCAATTGTTCAGAAGGACGGGAAAAAATCTGTCCGTGCATATTTTGTAAATGTTCAACTTGTCGATATTGAATCCAACAGAATCATCTGGACTGGTGAGGACGATTCAATCAAAAAAATTGTAAAGAAATCAAGGGTGAAGTTCTAATATTCACATATGAAAAAAAATTTAACGGTCATTACTGCAGTCTCAGTTCTATTTCTCGCTGGATGTGCGTCTTCCAAAATCGATCATGCAAAATTCGATAAGAGTTTTGAAAGCGGACAGTATGCTGTCTGTGCCGAAATGCTTGAGAAAACAAAGGCTGCGGAAAATATTGATACAGCCATAGATATTTCTCTTCTGAAAAATTATGCCGGTGATTACAAAGGCTCAAGCGCAAGTTTCGAGGTGACTAACCAGGCTCTTGATGATGCTTTCACCAAAAGCATAACTAAGGGACTTGCGGCCGCTGTCGGTAATGAAAATGCAAAAGATTATCCTGGAAATGTCTATGAATATATTCTTGTGAATGCTTTTAATTCGCTCAACTATCATAACATGGGGGAATTGAAAGAAGCACTTGTTGAAATCAGAAGAATTGAGAACAAGCAGAAGGAATACATAAGCAAATATGGTGAGCTTGTTCTTTCTGATGAAGATGTTTCCAAGTCTGCCATGAGTTCTGCGTCTTCGCTTGGAATAGATATGGATTCTGTAAATTCCGCCATCCCTGAAAAAGCCCAGCGCAGTGATGTCTACATGGATTCTCCTTTCGCACATTACATCGCAGCCTTGATGTACCTTAAGGATGACAGCGGTGATCCTGAGTTGCATGAAAAGGAGTACAGGGCCTTGAATCCGCGGGGAGCAAGCCTTGCGGAAGATTTCAATATTCCTCATGGGATGGGACGTCTTGATATTATTGCCCTTGCCGGCAAGATTAAGGAAAGAATTGAGGATAAGGTGATCATACCGTTCTATATATATGACATTCCTGAAATGAATCCTCATTTGAAATATGTCTGGCCTTCCGTAAGAGGAGTTCCTGATGGTGACTATACGGTCAAGGTCAAGCTTAGTACAGGCGGAACCAAAACTCTTGCTGTTGTTGAGGATCTTGACGAGGCTGTAAACAGGGATGTTGCGACAAAAGCAAAAAAGGCATTTGTAAGAAGCTTCATTCGAAGTACAGTCAAGGAAGCCAGCGTTGTGGCCAGCGCAATCGTCACTTACCAGGCTTGCACCAGCGATCTGCTTAGGGAGATTACTCTCATTGCCATCGGTCCGACCATCAATGCAGTCAACCTTACGGAGACAGCGGATATTCGTCAGGCAAAATATTTTCCAAGCAAGGTCTGCGGTGGAGGTTTTACCCTTGAGCCTGGAACATATTCAATCGATGTTGAATACTACAGCCGTGGAAAGTTGATCAGCACGGAACATATCGATGACATAAAGGTGCGTTCCAATGAAATTACCATCGTTGAATCAGTCGGTGTTGCAAAATGATTTTAAACCTGATAAGCAATTGAAGTGAGGTTGACATTCCAGTTGCTTATCAGGTCTTTTTTTATTTATCCGCTTTCTGAAGAATTTCTGTTTCCCAGGCAAGCAGCTGTTTTTCGCCTTCGGGATTATTTCCCTTTACGTCGCACATTACGCGGAATACAGCTTCTGTTCCGCTTGGACGCATCCAGATGAAGGCAACCGGATTTCTATTTTTATCATTGAAACGAACTTTTAGTCCGCCGTTGGCATTGTTCCAGTTTTCAGCTCCGACAGTTTCCTTTGTTCCGTTGGTAAGACAGCAGTCCCATGATGTGATTCCGTAGTCTGATTCAAGTACGGCTTTTTTTTCTTCAAAGAACTTTTTAAATTCCGTCTTGAAGTTTTCCTTAAGTTTTCCCTTGTCCTCCATCTTTACCTGGAGGACGGCACGTTCTTCACTTACGCCTGTGGTCGTGTAGGCCGGCAATGTGCTGATTACATCTGCGAGCGTAAAGTCATTTCTATATTTGTCTTCCTGTCCGCTTTTTTTGCACCAGATATGGAAGAGTCCTTCTCCATTTTTTGTATCGCGGAGTGAAAGGAGTTTTACGAGTGCGAAAATTGTAGCGACAGGATCGCGGACTGCAGACGGATATGTAATGTTTCCGCCGTTGCTTCCTTCTCCAAAAATGCGTACGTTGAATCTTTCCGCACGTTTTTCACGGGCAAGATTGACTACATTTGCTTCACCGACTTCCGCGCGGAAAACTTTTGCTCCAAGGCTTGATGCGATTTCATCAATGCGCATGGAAGTAGGGCAGTTTACGGCGACCGCAAGATTTTTTGCCGATGGATTTTTCCAGTATTCAAAGGAAAGTTCAGCCATTACGCAAAGTGCAAATACTTCCTGAGCTGGAATTGGCTGGGCTGTCTGAGTCTTTTCATTCCAGTAGACAATGTTGCCGCGGTCACCATCACAGTCAGGCATGTAGCCTAGGAGAGCGGATGTAATTCCGTCTTTCTGCATCTGCTGCATCTTGTCTGCACAGTGCACAAGGTTTTCCGGTTCAGGAATGATGGCGTGGACAATCTGGCCTGGAATATCGTTGAATGCCTCAAGCTTTATTCTGCATGACGGGATGAACTTCTTGTCGATTGAAGCACCACGGGCTGAACCGTTCATGTCACATACCAATGTAAGTGGATTTTTCTTGCATGCCTTTTTGATTTCATTGAAGATGACTTTCTGGGCTGCAGGTTTTTCACAGCCACTGATAACGTGGCGGATGAATTTTTCATAGGACTTAAGGCTCTGCTTTTTGTAATATTTTGCGGCTCCCACAGCAGGAATGCCTTCAAGTTTTTTAAGAAGCGCATTCTGTTCTTCCTGTGTAATTTCCGCACACTTTTTCTTAAAGCTTTCGATTAGTTTTTTTGCTTCTCCGCCTTCAAGAACTCCACCGTCGCTGAGACCGAATTTGATTCCGTTATGTCCCACCGGATTATGGCTTGCGGAAATGTAGATGAATCCGTCAAAATTTTTTGCATAGGCCATGATTTCTGGTGCTGAAGCATAACCAAGGTATACGCATTTGATGTCGCTGCATGTTGAAGCGTTGAGGACTACACGGGCAATTTCCGCTCCTGTTGGACGAGTGTCCGTTGCAATTACTACTTCCGGACTTGCCTTGCCTGTCACCGATTTTATGTATTCAGCAAAAGTTGTTCCAATCAAATATGAAAGGATCTTGTTGTCGTTGCCGATTTCCTTTGATGTGCTTTCGCCGTCTTTGTCTTCTGTAAAAATCTTTCTCCACCCTGATGCGGAGAGAATCATGTTGTGTTCCATGTGTGAAGTATAGATTGAAAATCGAAAGTTGAATAGATGCAGACGACAGGACAATGAAATGGCAGCAGTTTTGCTATCTAAGCCGCAGGGTTACTGAGCGCAGTCGAAGTAACCCTGCAGTAGCTTAGGATTACTGAGCGCAGTCGAAGCAACCTTGCAGTAGCTTAGGAGCGGTTGGCGAAACGTAGTTCAGTCGAACTGTCGACTGGCCAGAGGAATGACGGACCCTTCGACATGCTCAGGGGGCCTGCGACATGCTCAGGGGGCTAATATATTGTCAGGGGGCTAGATGTTGTCAAGGGAATTTGTTTTTGCCTTTGTGCTAT
>JAEDDW010000069.1 GCA_016293645.1 Treponema sp.
GATTTATGCAGGATTGTAAATAAAAGTGCATAAATATGCAGTCCAAGGGTATTGGGGAAGTACAGGAATTTACAAGGGATTTTTAAAAGCAAAAAGGAAGCCGTAGCTTCCTTTTTTCATCTAATTAGTATTTACATTTTCGTAAAAAATGTAAAAGCATTTTGCGAGGTCATAAGACCTCTTGTTAGCAGGTTGACTAGAAAAATTAACCAGTATTCTAAATATAGTTGAGAAATCATAAATTGTCAAATTTTATGCAGATTTCTTTGCCAAATAATCATTTTGCTCTTATACTTTAAAATATAGAGGTGCACATGGCTAAAAATATTGATTATCGGCTTGGGCTTGACCTTGGAACTAATTCTATTGGCTGGGCAGTTTATAGTATTGATAAAGATAAAAAACCGAATTCGTTAATTGATATGGGTGTAAGAATCTTCTCTGATGGTAGAAATCCTAAGACAAAAGAACCTCTTGCTGTTGAAAGACGTATTGCTCGTGGAATAAGAAGACAAAATTATAGAAGAAAACTTAGGAGAAAACAGACATTCAGGATTTTGCAAAAGGAAGGGCTCTTTCCTAATTTAAAGGAAGAATGTCTTGCTCTTAAGAAACTTAACCCTTATGAACTGAGAATAAAAGCATTGGATTCTAAACTAGAGCCTTTTGAATTGGGGAGAGTCCTTTTTAATTTGTCTGTAAGGCGTGGATTCAAAAGCAATAGAAAAGATGGTACAAGAGAAGATGTTTCGGAAAAAGAAACAAAGGGTGGAAATCTATCTCAGTCTCAAATGTGTAACGAACTTTTGAAGGCAATGCTTGCTTCTGGTTGCAGAACCATCGGGGAATTTTTGTGGGATAACAAAGATGAAAATGAAGGAATACGATTTGTACCTGGCAGAACAAATTACTATCCTTTAAGACAATTGTATGTCGAAGAATTCAATCTCATTAAACAGAAACAGGAAAAATATTTTAAGAATATAGATTGGAACTCAATTTATGAATCCATTTTCAACCAAAGACCTCTAAAACCACAGGAGAGAGGCAGGTGCCAGTATATGCCTGAGAATGAACGCTCGTATAAGGCATTCCCTTCAAGTGAAAAAATCCGTGTACTTCAGGAAATTAGAAACCTGAATTATCAGACTGGTGAAGGGAAAGTATTGCCTTTAACAGAGGAACAAGAAGATAAACTTATTTCTATCCTCTACAATCAGGCTACAGTAAAATTCGATGCGATGAAGAAGAAGTTGGAATTAACCCCTGATTGTACTTTTAATCTTGAAGTTAAAAGCAGAACAGGATTGAATGGCTGTCCCACTTCTGTAAAACTCAGGAATGAAAAATGCTTTGGAAAATTATGGGATGAACTGTCACTTGAGGAACAAGATGAAATAGTTGAAAAACTAATTGTTGCTGAAGAAGACAGCGAAGTTTTGGAAATGCTTTCAAAGTATGCTCTAACCGATGAACAGAAGTCCTGCATAACTAATATTGTTCTTGTAAGTGGAACAACAATGCTTTGCAAGGAAGTTACTCAAGCTATTGTAAAGAAAATGGAGGATAAGGTAACTCGTCCTGTATTTTCAGCTGCAGTCCAAATGCTTGGCTACAAATATGCAGATCAAACTGTTGAAAAATATGATACGCTGCCTTATTACGGAAAAGTTCTTGTTGGCTCAACGATAGGAATCAAGGCTGATGCTCCGGAAGAAAAGCCTGAATTAAAATATGGAAAGATAAGTAATCCAACAGTACATGTTGCACTGAATCAAACTAGAACAGTAGTAAACTGCATTATCAAGGAGTATGGCAAACCTAAGCAGATTGTAGTAGAACTTTCAAGGGATCTAAAAAACAGTAGGGAAGCAAAGGACAGAATTCTTAGGGAACAATCTCAGAATGCAAAGAGAAATGAAGTAATAAATAAGAATTTGTCTGATGCCTATAAAATTGAACATCCTTCAAGAATAGATAGACTCAAGTTCAGATTATGGGAAGAATTGGGTATTGAAACGCTCAGCCGCAAATGCATCTACTGTGGAAAAAATATTTCCGGGGCAGAGCTTTTTACAAAGAATATTGAAATAGAACATATTCTTCCTTTTAGCAGAACCTTGTTGGATTCAGAGTCAAATCTTACTATAGCCCACAGTTCCTGCAATGCTTTTAAAAAGGAAAGGTCTCCTTTTGAGGCTTTTTCTTCAAATCCCAAAGGATTTAACTGGGCAGAAATTCTTGCTCGTGCAAATTGTCTGAGAAACCCCGTAAAGCGTTCGAGATTTTCTGTAAATGCCATGGAGAATTTTGAAGAAGACAGTAAGTTCATTGCAAGGCAGCTAACTGATAATGCATATCTTTCAAAGTCTGCATTGAAATACCTGAAGTCTATATGTGATGATGTTTGGTCAGTAAACGGAGGAATGACAAAACTTCTTCGTGATAAATGGGATATAGATTCGATTCTGAAGAGAAAGATTGGTGATAAAGAAGCAACCCATTTTAACTTGAAACCAGAACAAGTTGGTACATACAGAAAGAACAGGTATGATCATCGTCATCATGCGTTGGATGCAAGTGTTATTGCTCTTGTTGACCGCAGTATGGTAAGCGAAATATCTCATTTGAATTCAATCCGTCAAAAAAACGGAATAGAAGTACCTCAGATGCCTGTTTTGAGAACAGAACTCGTTGATAAAGTAAAAAGAATTGTTCCAAGCTTTAAGCCTGATCATGGAATTCAGGGAAAGCTTTCAAAAGAAACATTGCTCGGAAAGATTAAATTACCTTCAGACGGTTCAGAAGTTTATGTTACGAGAGAAATCATAGAGTCGTTCAAATCTGTAAAAGACCTTGAAAGTATCGTTGATGAAAAAATAAAAAGGGATTTGCTTGAGTATGTAAAAAATGCTCCTGTAAGTTTTGAAAAAGCTGTTCTTGATTATGCAACAGAGAAGAGAATAAAAAAGTTACGCTGTATAAACAGGGTGCAGACTCCTATTGTGATTGCGGGGGATGTTCCTCGTTATCTTGCTCCGGATGATTATTTTTCAGCGATTATTTGGCAAGTTCCTCCGAAAAAAGAGGGGGCTGGACCAACTTATCAGGCTCAGTATATAAGGCGTGATGAATTGGATGCTCGCGGAAATGTAAAGAAATCGGTAATTGAAAATGGAAAACCTCATCCTGTGGCAAAAAATATGGGTATGATACATAAAGGTGATTACCTGGAATTTACTGAAAACGGGAAAAGTTATTTGTGTCGTATTGCAGGGTATGCGGCGACGAGTAATAAATTGGATTATCGCCCGATTTGTTCTGTTACAAATTGTGCTGATTGGTTAATATCAACTGCAGATGTCATGACTGAACCTTGCTGGAAAATGCAGAAGACTCAGAACTGGATTTCTGTAAATATTCTGTTCGGAATAAAAAACGCACGGTTTGTTACAGTGAATCCTATAGGTCGAATTTTTAAAAATAAGCCGTGATAAACTCTGTTCGGCATGCCGATAATATAATTGTGCTGAACAGAGTACTGGAGATAAGTCAAGAAAATAGATATGTCTCTCTCAATCGTGGTTTCGCCGTAATCAAGGAAAAAGATACTGAAATCGGTTCTGTTCCTCTTGATGACATTGCTGTAATGTTGCTTTCTGCTCAGAGCGTCACCATTACAAAAAATGTGTTGAATGCGCTGGCAGAAAAAGGCTGTGTTACCGTCTTGTGCGGAAAAAATTATATTCCAATGAGTATGGTAATACCAGAATATTCTCATTATCTTTTTGCTAAAATCCTTAAAGGTCAAATTAATGCAAGTCTTCCGTTCAAGAAAAGGGTTTGGCAGCAAATTGTCATAAGAAAAATCCAAAACCAAGCTATAGCATTGCGCGTTTGTGGCAAAAACGATGAATCAGAAGTAATTGATAAAATATCAGTGTCTGTTGATTCAGGAGATACTTCCAACAGGGAAGGCTATGCTGCCAAAATGTACTTTAAATTTCTGTTTGGTGAAGAATTTTGCAGAGATAGAGAAGAAGAAGGGGTAAATAGTCTTTTGAACTATGGATATGCAATAATGAGGGCCGCCATGGCAAGGGCAGTCTGTTCAAGCGGTCTTTTGCCTGCTCTTGGGATCCATCATGAAAACAACTTGAATCAGTTTTGTCTTGTGGATGATCTTTTTGAAATCTATAGGGCTATGGTGGATTGTGTTGTTTATAAGCTTGTTCAGGATGGCGAATCGGAAGTTACACCTGCCGTAAAGAAAATACTTGCGAAACTGCTGAATGCTAGAATAATGACGGTCGAGGGGGTCTCAACAGTTGTAAAAAGCATGCGTTATTACGCAATGTCATTTGTAAAAGCTTTGGAATATAAGAAACCTGTCATTGAATTGCCCGTGTGGGAAGGAGATGAATATGGAATTACAATCCTTGAATAGGTATGAGCTTATGTGGATGCTTGTTTTGTTTGACTTGCCGACTGCGGAAAAATATCAGCAGAAAGAGGCTACAAAATTCAGGAGTTTTCTTTTGGATAACGGATTTTCCATGGTTCAGTATTCGATTTATACTAAGCTGTTCTCTGGAAAAGATGCCTGCCAGAAATATTACGGTCAAATAAGGCTGAATTTACCGGAAGAAGGAAAAGTAGATATTGTAACCATTACAGATCGTCAGTATGAAAACATCATAAGCTATCAGGGAAAGCAAAAAACAGAAAAAAAACAGGCTGAACAGCTAGAATTATTCTGATTTTTGGTTAAAAAAAATATGCCCGGCATAGGATAAATCCATGAAATATATGGAATTATGCCGGACAGATTTTAACTGATTAATTTTTCAAGTCAACCTGCAACCCGTTAGCAGTAAAGGCATAACCTTCAGCAATTTTAACTGATTAATTTTTCAAGTCAACCTGCAACTAATAATGTCCAAACAATAGACTTATCACTATTTTAACTGATTAATTTTTCAAGTCAACCTGCAACTGAACTGTCTTACATGCCTTAATATATGTTATTTTAACTGATTAATTTTTCAAGTCAACCTGCAACGTCTCATTATGATGAGATCTCCAGAACTGGATTTTAACTGATTAATTTTTCAAGTCAACCTGCAACACATAAAATAGCAAATACCGAACCAAACAGATTTTAACTGATTAATTTTTCAAGTCAACCTGCAACTGCGCTATGACACTTACGATATTGACCCAATTTTAACTGATTAATTTTTCAAGTCAACCTGCAACTACATTTACGTGTAAAATGCTACACTTACTATTTTAACTGATTAATTTTTCAAGTCAACCTGCAACAGAAAACATGGTACCCTAAGGAAATCATCGAAAAACTTTATTCAAAAGAAAATCTTGAGCTTGCAAAAGTTGCAGATGAGTTTGCAACTATATGGGAAGAAAAAGATTTGGTCATTTCTCGTATTATTGCATAGAAACTGATTTCGGAAGGATTTTCTGATAATGGCGGTCAAGTTTACAAAAAACTTGACGACAATCTTAAGACATATTTCGAATATGAAAATTATTCTCCAAATCTTGGTTTCAAGACCGAAAAGAAATTTGAAAACAAAAAAGCACTTAAGCAGGTTTTGGCGGCCGCCGGATGCTCTGAGTTTAGAATGCAAAATCTTGAAGATTCCGGTAATTGGTTAAGCTTTTACTTCACTTATGGCACAGATAGAACGATTGAAGACTTTTATCAAGCTATAAAGAATGTACTTGACCAGCTTGAAATCGGCTTTAAGAAAATTTCACAGTCAGAAGCGTAGTTTATGCATATCGTTTTTATATTATCGTTTACAGAACTGATTTTGCTGAATTTATTTATAGTTAAGTTCAGCAAGAAAGCAGAGATTACTGCCAGATTTTCGGAAGATACATTGAATCAGCAAATTCTTTCTATTGATAACGAGTTTAAAAATGGCAAACTTACAAAGAAAGAAGCGGAAAATCAAAAAATTGAAGTATTGAAAGAAGCCCAAAAACTCACCAAAACTGCAAAAATTCTAAAAATCCTTAAATTTTTAGTTTTGACAGTTAGTTTTTGCGCAGGTCTTCTGACGGTGCCGTTATTTTTGTTTTAATGCAAAAGTAATGCAAAAACTCCGAAAATATACTATAATAAAAGTGATGGAGGTGAAAATGTCATACGAAGTTTTGGAAAAGCAAATCCGAGCATTGCCAGAAGAAGCCCTGGAAGATGTTTCTAATTATCTTGATAAAATAAGCCTCATTTATCAATCTAAACAATCTGTTGATTTTTCTTTTGTAGACAATATTTTTGGCACTTTAAATGATTCTGAAGCAGACGAGTTGCGTTCTTGTTGTGGATTGAAATTTCGGGAGAACGCATGACATATTTTCTCGATACCAATGTAATTATTGATTTGCTGAATGGAAATTCAAATATTTTGGCAAACTTCAAGAATGCCTATGTTTCTGCAACAGTGAAAATTCCTGATTTAGTATATTACGAAGTTTTACGAGGATTTGAATACTCTGACCCTAAAAATCAAAAGGTCGGATTTGAGATTTTTGCAAATCATTGTGGCATTGTGTATATGGATAAATCTGTTTTGGAAGAAGCTGCTAAACAATATGCATATTTGAGAAAAAATGGAATCACGATTGATGACGATGATATACTCATCGGCTCTTTTGCCATTGAAAAAGAATCTGTCCTCGTTACAAATAATACAAAGCATTTTAAGGATCTAAACGGAATCAAACTTGTAAATTGGAAAGAATAAGGTGTATAAGAAAAATCGCCTAACACAGTTTTCAAAGCCGACATTTTTGCCATTCGGCAAAAATGCGGTTTAAAACATTGTTCCATTGGACAGCCAAAATGGAAGAAAAACTTCAGGACAAAATGTTTACCAACAGGCAGCTGGTATCCTTAATCATTCCGCTTTTTATTGATCAGATACTCAACGCAACCGTAGGAATTGCAGATGTTATCATGGTTGCTACTTTGGGTGAATATGCAGTTTCGGGTGTTTCCCTTGTGGACAGCATCAACATCCTTCTTTTTGCCTTGCTCAATGCCCTTGGAACTGGTGGGGCCGTTGTTGCAAGTCAGTACCTTGGACGCAAAGACAGAAAGATGGCGGAAAATACGGCTGTTCAGCTCATATATGTAATGCTTGGGGTTTCTTCATTTATAACTGCGGTTTTGATAATTTTCTGCAGACCGATTCTTTCGGGAATTTTCGGTAAGGTTGAAGATTCTGTAATGGATGCAAGCTTAAGGTATTTCTGGATTACCATGCTTGCTTTGCCTGGCATTGCCCTTTATAGTGCCGTTGCAGCAATTTTCCGCGCCCAGGGGAATTCAAAGCTTGCCATGTATGCTTCCACTATCGGAAATGCAATCAACATCGGTGGAAATGCGTTCTGCCTTTTTGTGTTGAAGATGGGGGTTGAAGGCGTTGCAATTCCAACAACTGTTTCAAGAATCGGTGGTGCTCTTCTGCTTACTTACTGGATGCTCAGGGAAAAACCATATCACGGGGAAACTCCGCTTTCCATCAGGAAAATGTTTCGTGTGGGCGTTGAGTTCAGCCTTGTAAAAAAGATTCTGAAAATCGGAATACCAAGCGGAGTTGAAAACAGCATTTTCCAGTTCGGAAAAATTCTGGTTCTGTCCTTGATTTCAACTTTCGGAACTACAGCCATTGCGGCCAATGCGACTGCCAACTCTCTTGCAACAATCGAAGTTCTTGCTCCCAGTGCAATAAACATTGCCATGCTTACAGTCATTGGAAGGTGTTGCGGGGCTGCGGATGAAAAGCAGGCCATGTACTACACAAAAAAACTTATGGTCATAGCTTATGTTTCCATGTTCCTCTGGAATGTTCCGTACCTTTTAAGCCTTAGGGGAATTTTGACATTCTATCATCTTTCGCCTGAGACTACGGAACTTGCCTGGTGGATTACCATGTGCCACGGAGTCTTTGGGATTCTTTTCTGGCCAATGTCCTTTACCCTGCCAAATGCCTTGCGTGCGGCAAACGATGCAGCCTTTCCTATGATAGTTTCGGTTATTTCAATGTTTGCTGTGCGCATCGGCATGAGCTATGTTTTCAAATATACTCAGATTTTCGGCCTCATTCCTTTTATGGGATGGACAGTAGCCTACGGTGCCCTTGGAACCTGGATTGCAATGGCATTGGACTGGGTGGTAAGGTCAAATTTCTTCATCTGGAGAATTGCCAGCGGAAAGTGGAAGGGCCGCAAACTGATTTAATCATGCTGAAAGCGACAGTGGCTTTGCAAGCCGTGATATAATTTTTGTAATTTTACTGCGGTTTGATTTTCTTGAATTTGCATTGCAAAAGGACTAAATTCAAATTTGAGAAGTTCGAGGTTCTCTCTTATGAAAGGCATTTATAGATTTTTGCTGGTTTCCGCGGCAGCTGTAATCATGGCTGTTGATATCAATACATTTGTTCACACAGGAGGCCTTTTGCCTGGAGGTTTTTCTGGCATTTCCCTTTTGGTACAGGACATTTTCAAAACATATTTCAACATAAAGATTCCTTACAGCCCAATTTACTGGGGGTTGAATGTTGTTCCTGCGGCAATCTGTTTCAAGTATGTAGGAAAAAAATTTACGTTGTATTCTATATGGATGCTTGTACTCTGCGGCGTGCTTACTGACTTGATTCCTGGCCTTCATGTTACCGATGACATTCTTCTTACTTCTGTTTTTGGCGGAATACTGAACGGAGTCTCTGTCTGCCTTTGTCTTTTTGCAGGTGCAACTAGCGGCGGAACGGATTTCATTTCAATATTTGTTTCTGAAAAAACTGGAAAAACCATCTGGAATTACATTTTGATCTGGGACTGCTTTGTGCTGGTGATTTTCGGAATTCTTTTTGGCTGGAACAGAGCCCTGTATTCCATCATTTTTCAGTTTGCAAGTACTCAGATTTTAAACACCATCTACAGACGCTATCAGAAATACACTCTCTTTATTGTAACGAACAAGGCTGATGAAATTATCGCCCTCATAAGGAACCGAGTGAACCATACCTGTACAATTATGGAAGGAAAAGGCGGATATACAGGTGATGACAGAAAAATAATTTATGCCGTCATTTCAAGCACTGATGAATTCAAACTGGTTCAGTCCATCAAGGAAGTTGATCCTGATGCCTTCATAAATACAATCGAGACAAAATTCCTTAAAGGCAATTTCTTCATGAAGAAGAACGATTAGATTCTTTTGCGTTTGCTACGGCGATTCCAAGTCCGGCGGCCTTGAGCATTTCCATGTCATTGGACGCATCTCCAAAGGCAATGCATTCTTTGGGGCTTATGCCTAAAATCTTGCAGCAGCGTTCCATGCCCCTGTGCTTGCCGCTTTCAATTATTTCGTTGACGGAAACTCCGTTGCTTGTTACCGCGTATTTTAATCCTTCCATTTTAAGCAATTCTTTTGGAAATGAATTGAAGGCTCTGCCGCTGGACGGAACAAAATAGATGATAGTGTGGAAAGGAAAATTAGACAAGGAAGGTGTTGTTTAATTATCAGGT
>JAEDDW010000070.1 GCA_016293645.1 Treponema sp.
TCGACATCTTCAATGCAGATGCAAAGGCTGAATTCGTTCCATGTCTCCACTCAGTTGGTAAGCCACTTAACAACGGTGCAAAGGACAACGGTGTTTGGGCATGTGCTCCAGTTGACCAGAAGTACATCTCACAGTTCCCTGATGAAGGACTCATCTGGTCTTACGGTTCAGGATACGGCGGAAACGCTCTTCTCGGAAAGAAGTGTTTTGCACTCCGCATTGCAACAGTTCTCGCACGCAAGGAAGGCTGGCTTGCAGAACACATGCTCATCCTCAAGCTCACAAACCCAGAAGGAAAGGTTAAGTACGTAACAGGTGCTTTCCCATCAGCTTGTGGAAAGACAAACCTCGCTATGCTCATCCCAACAATCCCAGGATGGAAGGTTGAAACAATCGGTGATGATATTGCATGGATGAAGTATGGTGAAGATGGCCGTCTCTATGCTATTAACCCAGAAGCTGGATTCTTCGGTGTTGCTCCTGGTACATCAGCAGAATCAAACAAGAACGCTCTTGTTTCTGCAGAAAAGAATACAATCTACACAAACTGTGCCCTTACAGAAGACGGCGATGTTTGGTGGGAAGGAATCGGATATCCAGCAAAGGGTAACCTTGTTGACTGGAAGGGCAACACACGCCCAGCATTCCCTAAGGACAAGGCTCCTAAGGGTGAAGAAATGGCACATCCAAACGCACGCTTTACAGCACCAGCAGGACAGTGTCCATGTATCGCTCCAGAATGGGAAGATCCAAAGGGTGTACCTATTTCTGCAATCCTCTTCGGTGGACGCCGCCCATCAACAGTACCTCTCGTACACCAGTCACGCAACTGGAACCACGGTGTATTCCTCGGTTCTATCGTAGGTTCAGAAATCACAGCAGCTTCTACAATCAATGCAGCAGATGTTGGTAAGATCCGCCGCGACCCATTCGCAATCCTCCCATTCTGTGGATACAACATGGGTGACTACTTCCAGCACTGGATAGACGTAGGTGCTGCAGCAAAGGATCAGGACAAGCTTCCAAAGATCTTCTACGTTAACTGGTTCCGCAAGGACGAAAACAACGCAGACCTTCCAGGTGGATTTATGTGGCCAGGATACGGTGACAACTCACGTGTTCTTGCCTGGATCTTCGACCGCTGTGACGGAAAGGACAATGCTGTTGAAACACCAATCGGATTCATGCCAAAAGAAGGTGCTATCAACACAGACGGTCTTGCAGACTACTACAAGAAGACACTTCCAGAAATCCTCAAGGTTGACGTTGAAGGATGGAAGAAGGAACTTAAGGATATTCGTGAAAACCACTATCCAAAGTTCGGATCACACCTTCCAAAGGAACTTTCTGCAACTCTCGACGATATTGAATCAAGACTTAATGCTTAGTTAAGGTGCGAGTTTTTGTGATTTTTGCGGCAGCAAAAAGGGGAGCCTCTTGCGACCCAACAAAAACTCGTTAGCAAGCCGCAAGGCTTGCGACAAGCTCGCTTGAACAAATAGTTTTTCAGAGCCGACACTCACTAGCGTGAGTGCGGTCTAAAAACAAACATGCAGGGATTGCTTTTGCAACCCTGTAAATCAGTTTCGACCCGACAAAAGCGGGTCAAACCGTTCCCCGCTGGATTTTTCTGGCGGGGATTTTTTTGTACCCACGCATAAAACAATCAAAAAATCTTCATCATATACATTGAAATTAATAAAAAACATACATATAATATACATATGAAACCGTTGACATTATATGTATCAGATGAAGTGTATTCTCTCTATCAGACCATTGCTTTAAAACAGAAAACAAAAGCCGCAGCATTGATCAGGGATGCTATGACTTCTTATCTGGAAAAATTGCAGAAGAAAAAGACTCTGGATGATTTTAGGCCCTTTGATTCAGGGGAAATAAAAAATGACTTTATAAATGATGATTTCAGAGGAGAAATGCTTGATGACAGGTATTGATACATGCTTCCTTGTTGATTTGACAATGAACGGTTCTCCACGACATGAAGGAGCATTGAATCTGTTCAACACATGGAAAAATACAAACAGGCAGCTGTGCATTTTCTATAATGTCTTTCTGGAATTTCAACATATTGTGACAGATCCAAAAAGATTCTCAAACCCTATGACCATGGAGCAGGCCATAGAACAGAGCTGGTTCTGGTGCGATCTGGACAGAACAAAAATAATCTATCCGGATGACCAGAGTTTTGGAAGAGCTCAGATGTGGCTTAAACAATATGGTCTTGGGAGAAAAAGATTGATTGACACTCATATGGCATCCTGCTACATGAGCCACGGTATAGATACAATCTGGACCGCCAATCCAAAGGATTTTGAAATTTTCAGTGCCTTTGACCTTATGGATTATTCTATCTAAAACACCTGTCCAGAAAGCACATAGATAAATAGCCATAAATTTGACTTATAGCTATTTTTCGTTTTATACTGATCATAAGGTTTTCTTCAGGAGGCAGCCATGAATGAAATTCCAGTTTATGAAGCCAAAAACAGACTTTCCTATTATTTACATCTTTCTGATGAGCAGGGACCTATTTTCATAACAAATCACGGAAAGGTAAGTTATGTGATTCAGAGCATTTCTGAATTCAACGAGGCTAGAAACAAATTTAGAGAAGAAAAGACAATCTATGACCATGTTCTGGAGGCCCGTGTAAAATATGGACTTTCGGATGATATTGATTTTGAAGGTCATCTTAAAAACTTGAGGTTGGAAGAACCTGCAGAATCAGCGAGAGAATCGGAATACATGGAAGGTCTGCTGAAAGATGAATAGAATATATCTTCTGGACACAAACATAATTTCTGAATTTTTGAAAACTTCACCAGACATGAAGGTCCTTTCCAAGGTTGAAGAAGAAAGACAAAGGTGTGCCATTTCAAGCACAACATGGAATGAATTACTGTATGGCCTGCAGACTCTGCCTGACGGTAAAAGAAAGGATATGATTTTTTCCTTTTACATTGATACAGTTCAAGCCATATTTCCAATAATTGAATACGATTCCCATTGTGCATGGATTCATTCAGATTTACGCAGCCGGCTGAGGGAAAAAGGCATTCAAAAGTCATTTCAGGACACGCAGATTGCTGCAACCGCCATTTCCAGACAGATGGTTCTAGTGACAAGGAACATTTCAGATTTTGAACCGATGCAGAAAATTAGTTCCTCATTGATTATTGAAAACTGGTTTGAGTGAGACACCATCCCCTGCATTTTATGCTATACTGTGCGCAAATGTTCAACGCAAACTATCATTCCCATTCTAAATACTGTCATCATGCTTCGGGCGAATTGACTGAATATGCAGAAGAAGCTGTAAAGGCAGGCTTAAAAGAAATAGGTATTTCCGATCACATTCCGCTTTCGGAAAAGGCAAAGGAAGTTCTTGCACCCTATATAAGGCATTCCGGTTCACTTTCCCTGAGGATGGATTTTGTGGATTTGCCTTCCTATCTTTCAGATATTGCATCCGTTAAATCAGCCTTTAAAAATCAGCTTAATGTCCTTGCAGGTTTTGAAAGCGAATACAATGAGTTTGATGCCGACTACTACAGGCTGATGAGAGAAAAAGTCGACTACCTGAATCTTGGAATTCACTATGTTTATAATGACGGGATTTTGTATGATTTTATGGACAACAAGGTTCATGAAGACGGCGGAATTCGGCGCATAGAAAAAAAAGATGTGATGGTCTATGCTGAAAACTGCATTGCCGCACTGGATTCAAAACTTTTCAGCCAGATGGTTCATCCTGATGTTTTTATGCGCTGTATTAGGGCAGAGGATTTTGATTCCCGGATGGAAGAGTGTTCCCGTGCAATAATCGAATCAGCAGTTAAAAATGAAGTCTGTCTTGAAATAAATACCAGCGACATTTTCAGGTCATCAGCTGGATTTTGCAGACTCCGGTATCCGGCAGAAAATTTCTGGAAGATTGTAAGCGGATACAAAAATGCAAGGGTCCTGATTGGAACCGATGCCCATGAACCGGAAAGGATTGCAGACTTCCAGATGGAATATGTTTCAGACTTTATGGAAAGGTTTAAGCTGAAAGTTGAGCCTGCAATGAAAATCTAGCGGGCTGCCTTCAGTAAAACAATGTCGAACGGATTCAATTTAAAATTCTTCAGGCCGTAAAGGGAATGTTCTGTTCCGGAAATCAGCTCTGTGTATGTTCCTTCTGGAATGAAATCAAGGTTCAGACTGCATGGATCTGATTTTGTGCTGCAGATTATTACGATCCTTTCATTGATTTCATTTTCTTCATAGATTCTTTCAAAGGCGAAGATCTGGTTTTCAACATGGAGTTCCCTGTAGCTTCCTTTCTGTAACGATGGAGAATTCTTTCTTATTTCAGAGAAAACCGAAATTGCATTTGATAAAAATGAAACATCGAACGGCTGCTTCAGATGTTCCGGAAAATCCGTGAATGGCGGAATCGAAGGCCTCAGGTCCTGGTCGCCGTATTGTGTTCTTGTTCCTTTTAGGGCAAATTCGCTGCCGTAATAAATCGAAGGAATTCCTGGAATTGAAAAGAGAAGGCCGTAAATCATGTAGAGCTCTTTTTCTGGATTTTGAATTTCTGAAGCAACCCTGTTGATGTCATGGTTATCAAGAAAATTATAGAGAGGTGCGTATCTGTACATTCCGCCATCATTTCCAGATTCCCTGTTCAGATTGTAGGAAAGCTCAAAAAAATTCCTGCTGTCTACGGAAGAAAAGATTGCCTTGTACAGCTGGTAGTTGGTTACGGAATCAATTCTCTTAGGATTGCACCATTCATTGTAGTCTCCGTGAACAACTTCTCCCATAAGCCAGAAATCATTTTTCCTTTCCCTGCAGAATTTCCCAAGCTCTTCAAAAAAATCCTTGTCCATTACATCAGCAGCATCTAGCCTGAGACCGTCAATCTTAAAAAAATCCATCCAGAATGAGACTGCACCGAGAATGTGGTTTCTGACATCGCGGTTTCTAAGATTAAGCTTTACAAGATCCTTGCATCCAGCCCAGTCGTCGTAGTCAAAGCTGTCGCCGTAATTGCTCCGTGAAGAAAAGTTCAGGCCCTGATACCAGTCCCTGTACTGGGAATCCTGTCCTTTTGCGATCAGATCCCTGAATGCAAAAAAATCCCTGCCGGTGTGGTTGAATACTGCATCCAGTACAATTGCAAATCCCATTTCATGTGCGGTGTCACAGAATTTTTTGAAGGACTCATTGTTGCCGAGCCTTCTGTCAACATGGTAATAGTCCAATGTATCGTAGCCATGTCTTGTTGATTCAAAAACTGGACCGAGGTAAATGGCGTTGCAGCCAAGTCTCCTGATTCTATCCAGGTCTGTTTCAAGGATTTCAAAAAAATTTCCTGCACTTTGGGTAAAGTTGTTTTCCTTAGGGCAGTTTCCCATTCCAAGTGGATAAATGTGATAGAAGATTTTGTCTGAAAAAATATCGTTGCCGTAAAGTTTCATGTTTGTCCTAATCTGCAAATCCGTATACGGAAGCATGAATTATCTGATGTATTATCTGTTCGCTTTCCGGAACCGTACCTTCAATTATCAGAAGAACTGAAGAGGTTACGTTGTTGTGGAACATTTCGCTGTATAAAGCCTCTTTCCCCCTCATGTTTCCGAATTCACGGGCGGAAGAAGTAAAGAATTCCAGAAAAGTATCATCTATTTCCTGAATGACTGAAGAATACACGGATTTCTGTTCTGTATTTTTGGGACTTTTTAATATGGCGTTGTGAAGGTAGAAAAAATCAAGGTTGTCTCTGGCAAAGGCAAGTTCTGCCTTTAGGACCTTTGTGAGGGATTTCAAAAAGTCATGCTCGTAGGTCAGGGATTCCTTTATTATTCCGACAAGTTTTTTCCCATATTCTTCTGTTATGTATTCAAGAAGACCGCGCTTGCTCTTGAAGTAGTAATAAAGGGTAGGCTTTGTGATTTCTGCGGCATCGCAAATTTCCTGAACTGATACTCCATCATATCCTTTGATCGAAAACAGATAGATGGCGGTGTCTGCAATGGTTGCTTTGTTCCCTTCGCTTGAATTGATCATGGCTTTTATTGTATACCGTTCGGTATATAAATTCAAGGATTTTTTTTCAGTTTCATATTTGTTTCACAAATTATTATTTGACTTTTTCTGGATGAATCTGGCGTTCAGGCTGCAAAACTTATTCTGGCAAGACTTACGGATTTTAGGAGACCTCCTTGCACCGTAAAGATACCGGTTGAAGTTGTTGAGCGTCAATCAAGTCTGTAATCAAAGTAATTTATTGTCCTGGAGGAAAAATGAAAAAAACAATTTTTAGAACAATGCTTTTGGCATTTGGTGCTTCCCGTGGAGAAGAGGCCGCACGTCTTGAAGAAATCATCAAGGTTTTCAATGAAAAGACCGGATACAATGTAGTCATGGAGGACTTCTTTACTGTCTTACAAGAAAAGAAAATATGCTTGATCTTGACGAAATGGAACTGAAAAAAATCATGCTCTATGCAAATACTGTTTCGGCACTCTGTGTCACAAAAAGAGGCGGGCTTCCTGCATTGCCTGCAAAAGAAGAAGTAGAAGAGCTGTTTAATAAGGTCCAGGAACAGAAATAGACTCAGTTTGACGATGGATAAATGCCATGATGTCATAAAATTATCAGGCTTTGCCATTCCTTGTGTTTTTGTTCCGTCTGATGTATCATTGAAAGATACATACTAAGAAAACAGAATAAATACTTCTTAGAAAGGATCATACATGGAAGCTTTTGAAGTTGGAATTATTGGAGCTGGTGCCTGGGGTACTGCTTTGGGTACAGCACTTGCCGAAGGTGGACACAAAGTTCAGCTCTGGGCAATGGAAGATGATGTAGTTTCTTCTATTAATAACGAACATGAGAACAAACGCTATCTTCCCGGTTACAGGCTCAACGAGACAATGACGGCTAGCGGAGACATAAGGGAAGTTGCAACTGGAAAACAGTTCCTCATCATGGGTAGTCCTTCGCTTTATCTTGCTTCTACAATCAGTCGCTTTGTTGACGTTCCAAATATTGCCGACGGAACCACAATTATCGGTTCCCTTACAAAAGGATTTGTTCCAGTAGAATCAGGTCTTCCTTCCCTCGTTCTTGAAACTATGGAAAGGGCACTTCCTTCATGCTACAAGGATGCAACAGTTTACATCGCAGGTCCAAGCCATGCTGAAGAAGTTGCAAGCGGAAAGATCACAGGCCTTATTTCCGCAAGCCAGCACCATAGAAATGCAGTAAAGATGCGAGACCTTTTGCGAGCTGCTCCTAACCTCATGGCTTATGCTTCATTCGATACGATCGGTGTTCAGATCTGTGCAGCCGTAAAGAACGTCATTGCCGTCGTATACGGAAGCATGGATGCCCTTGCTGAAAACAGTTCCATCTTTGGAGACAATACGGAAAGCCTTCTCATGGCAGCTGGTCTTAGCGAAATACAGCAGCTTGGATTTGCAATGGGTGCAACACATTCAGCAACTTTCTCTTCAATCAGCGGTGTCGGTGATCTTGATGTAACATGCAAGTCGAAATTCGGCCGCAACAGAAGATTCGGTCAGGACATAATAAAGACAAATATTCTCGATCAGTTCAAGGATCTTGATGACCTCATAGCAAACGTAAAGAAAGTCGGCTATCTTCCTGAAGGTGCCATTGCCTGCAAGTATGTTCATCAGATCATAAAAGAAAAGAACCTTAAGCTTCCGATCTGTGAGACCTTGTACAAAGTGCTCAACAAAGAAAAGACCGCGGAAGAATGCCTCAATGAAATTCTTAAGAACGCCTGATCAATTTTCCCCTCTCGGAAGAGATCAAGGTTACTGGAATTTTATAACCACATTTCTTGATGCACATAAAAAATAAGAGATGTATAAAATCAGCGGAGCAAAGGTTCGGGACAAAATGCGACTTGCAGCCAAGCTGCACCGGAGCAGGTTTGGCCCGGTTCTTTGCGGGAGCTGATTTTACAAGTTTTATAAATTTTTAAGGATATAAAAAAATGCTTGAGAAAATTACAGGAACATTCAGCTCAATTGTAAAGACTTTGAGCGGAAAATCATCGATTACTGAAAAGAACATTGAAGAGACAGTTGAACAGATCAAGATGGCTCTTCTTGAGGCCGACGTAAACCTTCGCGTTGTCCGCCGTTTTGTTAATTCAACCATAGAAGAAGCCAAGGGTGAAAAGGTTCTCAAGGCAGTTGATCCGGGCCAGCAGTTCGTCAAGATCATTCACGACAAGCTTACTGCCATGCTTGGTGACAAGAAGACAGATCTTGCCCTCAAGGGTCCTGATACTCAGTCGGTTATCCTTTTGCTTGGTCTTCAGGGTGCAGGTAAAACTACCGCCGCCCACAAGCTTGCCGCCAAGCTCAAGAAAGATGGCCGCCGTCCATTGCTTGTTGCTTGTGACCTTGTCCGTCCTGCTGCCGTGGAACAGCTTTGTGTTCTTGGTCAGAAAATCGATGTTCCTGTTTACAAAGATGACAATGCCCTTGCGGAGGCTGCCGGAAAAGCAAATCCAAAAGTTGCGGTAAAGGTTGCAAATGACGCCCTCACTTATGCAAAGAAGAACGGACTTGATACGGTAATCATCGATACTGCCGGTCGTCTCCAGATCGACGGCGACATGATGGAAGAACTTGTCCAGGTAAAGAAGGCAATGAATCCTGTCGAGACAGTTCTCGTTGCCGACGCCATGACTGGTCAGAATGCCGTAGACATCGCAAAGTCATTTGATGAGCAGCTTGGTCTTACAGGTGTAATCCTCACAAAGTTTGACTCTGACGCCCGTGGTGGTGCGGCTCTTTCATTGAAATCCATTACTGAAAAACCGATCCTCTTCATCGGTACAGGTGAAAAGACGGAAGATTTTGAGCAGTTCCATCCTGAGCGTATTGCCGGCCGTATTTTGGGCATGGGTGACATTGTTTCCCTTGTTGAAAAGGCACAGGAAACCGTTGACCAGGAACAGGCACTCAAGATGCAGAAGAAAATGCAGAGAAATGAATTCACTCTGCAGGACATGCTTGAGCAGTTTGAGCAGGTTGAAAAGATGGGATCCATGTCGAAGATCATCGATATGATGCCGGGCCTTGCGGGGCAGATCAGCGAAGCCCAGCTTGGTCAGGGTCAGGAAGCCATCAAGCACCAGAAGGCAATCATCCAGAGCATGACATACAAGGAAAGGCTTAACCACCTTATCATCGGTCCGGCCCGCCGCAAGAGAATCGCAAAGGGTAGCGGCACTTCCGTACAGGAAGTGAACAAGCTCATCAAGCAGTTTGAAAAGACAAAACTTACGATGAAGAAGCTCAGCCGCAATCGCGGTGCCCAGGCAAAGATGATGAACCAGCTTGCCGGCATGGACATGAGCCAGCTGCAGAATATGAAGCTTCCTGGAGGAATGCAGCTTCCAAAAGGCTTCCATTTCTAAAGGATTCCTAAAAAAGCAAAAGGGGGCTGTCCAATAAGTATTCATGGCAGGGTCATTGAGCAATGTCGAAATG
>JAEDDW010000071.1 GCA_016293645.1 Treponema sp.
TAGTCGAAGCATCCTGTAGTAGTTGTTCTCCTGCGATTTTTCTATTTCATTACATCCATCGCCCCCTGTGGCTTCCTGTATTTCACCGCTTCTTCCACTGAAACCACATCGATTTCTTTTTTCCCTTCCATGTCGGCTATGGTCCTTGACAGTTTAAGGCAGCCGCTGATGGCTCTCGGCGAAAGTTCGTACCGGCTGGCTGCCTTGTCCAGCATCATTCTGGCATCTTCGGTAAGCACACAGAATTCCGCAACTTCCGGCGGAGTAAGGTAGACGTTTTTTTTCCCTTGTCTTTTCCGCTGTGTCATGACGGCTGCCGCAATTTTTTCCCTCAGCCGGGCGGAACTTATTCCCGTCGCACCATCCTTCAAGCTTTTGCTTTCCACCTGGATCCTTATGTCGATGCGGTCAAGGAGAGGACCTGAAAATTTGCGCCAGTACTGTTCAACGGCACGGGATGAGCATAGGCAGATTTTTTCATTGGATCCGTAGTTTCCGCAGGGACATGGATTCGTTGAGATCAGCAGCTGAAACCTTGCAGGAAAAACCGTAGATCGTCCTGCACGGCTCAAGGTGATTGAACCGCTTTCCAAAGGAACACGCAGCATCTGAAGTACTGTAGATCTGAATTCTGCGGCTTCATCAAGAAACAGAACTCCGTTATGGGCAAGTGAAATTTCTCCGGGATAGCAGTGGGGACCTCCGCCGCAGATGCCCTCGACCGATGCAGTCTGGTGCGGCATTCTCACGGGAACCCTGCGCATGGAATTCTGTCCCGGCTGCATGAGGCCTGCGATGGAATAGATCCGTGTGACGCTTGCTGATTCCTCTTTTGTCAGGCATGGCAGGATTGAATTGAACCTCATCATCGAAAGTGTCTTTCCACATCCAGGAGGACCAAAGGCAATGACGTTGTGTCCGCCGGCTGCCGCAATCTGCAGTCCTCTTACAAGAGATTCCTGACCTGCCACATATTTAAAATCATTTTCATCATCGACCGGTGGAAAAAGAATTCCTCCCACACTTACAGCACCTTCAACATTGTCGTGGAAATCTTCAGATCCTTCTGCCGGCGTGAAAGCTTCCGGGTTGAAAAGCGCGCTGAAAGCTTCCGTTATGTCCTCAGCTCCAAAAACCTTCATGCCTTCGACTTCCCTTGCTTCATCCGCATTTGCCATCGGAACAATGCACATGGAAATCCCGGAAGCCTTTGCCGTGCTTACTGCCGCATGGATCGCTCGTACAGGCCTTACTTTTCCATTGAGCTCAAGTTCCCCCATCACAAGAATGGAATCATCATCCGGCGCCCAAAAAGTTCCGGCTTGAACAGCACCTTCCGCTTCCATTTTCTCAACATCAAAGGCAGTTTCATCACGCTCAAGTTTTTCCTTTGCTGAAAGAACGGCAAGGGCGATGGCAAGATCAAAACCTGCACCTTCTTTTTTCAAGTCAGCTGGTGAAAGATTTATGAGAACCCTCTCCGGTGGAAAGGCAAGTCCTGAATTGTTTATGGCGCAACGCATTCTTTCCCTGGACTCCTTGACGGCGCTGTCTGCAAGTCCAACAATATCCACTGCAGGAATTCCACGGCGCAAATCGACTTCGACCGAGACCAGGGAACCTTCATATCCAAAAGGTGAAAAACAATAAATCTGCATCTGCTTTTTCCTCCGCAAAAAATAATCCGTTTGTCTGATAGAAATTATTTTCAGAGAAAGAAAAAAAATGACGGATGCAGGAGAAAAAAAAACAAAAAAATGGTACAAATACTTCCATGCTTGATATAACTGTTCTTTGTTCAGTCGTTGATAATTATGGCGACATTGGATTTGTCTATCGCCTTTGCAGAAGGCTTTCAGAAATTTCTACGGAACTCCAAATACGTCTCGTTGTCGACAACCTTGATTCCTTTGCGTTCATGAATCCAGAAATAAATTCCTCACAGGCGGAACAGTTTTCATCCGGTTTGAAAATCCTTGACTGGAACAACAGACAGGTGTGCACAAAAGAATTTCTTGAAAATCCACCTCAGTTCATACTGCAATGCTTTCAATGCGGCCGTCCTGAATGGTTTGATGAAATAATCTTCTCCGAAAACTTTCAGGGACCTTCCCATATCCTTGATGTGGAATATCTGACGGCTGAGGAGTGGGCTGACAGTTTTCATCTGATGAAGTCTGCCACACGTTCAGCTAAAGTCAAGAAGACGATCTTCATGCCTGGATTCACGAAAAAGACAGGTGGCCTTGTACTTGACGAGAATTTTGTCCGATGTGCAGGTGACGCAGAATATGCTCTTGAAAGAGCTGCGGGGAAACTTGATGAAGATCAGAAGAAAATTTTACTGAATGATGATTATTTCAAGATCCTCGTTTTTTCCTATCCGCGCAGTTTTGATTTTCTCGTTGAAGCCATAGATTCCTTTGCAGGTTTCTGTGACAAAAAAGTCCACGTTTTTCTTGCCAGGGGAATCAGTGTTCAGCCTTTTGAGGATGCATGCAGCGGAAGAAACATCGAATTTGAATATTCAAAACTTCCGCCTCTTGAACAGGAGCAGTGGGATGCTTTCATCTGCTCCATGGACTTCAATTTCATACGGGGTGAGGATTCTTTCAGCCGTGCAAGCCTTTCCGGAATTCCCTTCGTGTGGCATGCCTATGTCCAGGATGATGAATTCCAGCTTGTGAAGCTCAATGCCTTCCTTGACCGCATGAAGGATTTTTTCTCTCCGGAACTTTTTGAAGAGTATAAGCGTTTCTGTTTCCTATATAATAGAAACTTCCATGTGGAACCTGGTGACGAAGCTTGCCAGCAGATCGCGACCTTGGATTCTCCATTGCCGGCAACTGAGTCCGAAGCCGGTGAAGAAATGCGCGACCTTGCCATAAAACTACTGTCATCATCAGGACTGTCCAGGCAGGCTTTCAGGGATTCCGCCTGTCACTTCATGAACAACGGTGACCTTGCCCAGAATCTTCTGGATTTCATGAAGTCAACTGATCTGTAATTATGCATCATCTTCCGGACTTGCAACTTCAAGCAATGCTTCCGCAGCAAGATCGTGGTTGATTTTGAATTTTGCCGCCTTTTCCTTTGTCGTACCCGGCATTCCAAGAGATGCTTTCTGTGCATTCTGCTTTTCCTGCTGCTGGCGGTAAAGGTTTTTTGCGCTGATCAGTATGTCGCTTGCTGCATCTGCCTTGATTCCAAGCGTCTGTGCGATGTCTGCTTCGGATGTGGCGGCAAGGCTTTCCAAAGTTCCGTATTTCTTCATTAAAAGAACATCACGCTTAGGACCAACTCCAGGCAGCTTTGTGAATGGAGAAACCGTGTTTTCTTTTGTACGCAGTTCCTGGTTCCGGCTTGTGGCAAATCTATGGGTCTCGTCGCGGACACGCTGCAGAAGTCTCAAACCGTCACTTCTTTTTGGAAGGCAGATCGGCTTTGATGTATGTGGCCTCCAGATTTCTTCATCGCGTTTTGCAAGACCCGCAATTGGAATGTCCAGTCCCAGTGTCTGTAGAATTGAATCGACGGCATTTACCTGGCCTATGCCTCCATCGATCAGAATCAGGTCCGGCATTTCGGCGCCCTCGTTCAAAAGCCTTGTGTATCTTCTGGATACGGCTTCCTTCATGGATGCAAAATCATCTATGAGTCCATCCGTGGTCCTCAACCTGAAGTAGCGGTAGTTTTTCTTGTCCGGATTTCCATTGTAGAAACTGATGAGCGATGCGACAGGAAATTTTCCGCCGATATGGGCGATATCGAATCCTTCTATACGTACAGGCAGCTTTTCAAGTCCAAGTTCTTTCTTGAGCTCTTCCATTGCAGGAAAGTCTCCGCGCTCGCGGACACGGCGGACAATATCTTCCCTTGCGTTCTGCTGTGCCATGTTTACAGCCGCCTTGTGCATCCTCATCCCTTCCGTCTCATCAACTGGAATTATCTCGATGTCAAGTCCGTAGCATTCCTTCATCCAGCGCTTCATGAATTCAGTTCCGTCTTTTGAGACGACATAAATTGATGGCGGAACAATCTCTTTTTCTGTATAGTAGGCGCTCATGAATTCCGGAATGAGTTCCGTGTCTTCGTTCATGGAAAGTGTACGGTAGTTGTCACGACCCAGAAGTTTTCCGCCACGGATCTTGAGGATCGTAAAGCTTACGAGTTCTCCCTCACGCCAGGTTGCTATGTAGTCCCTGTCGCTCTGGTCAAAGCCTTCTACTATGTTCTGGTTCTGCATGATGGAAAGTGCCTTGAGTCCATCGCGGAGTCTTGCCGCCTTTTCGAAATTCAACTCTCTGGCAGCTTCCCTCATCTGGTTTTCCAGCTTTTTGACTGTGTCCTCTTTGCCCTCAAGTAGGGATGTGATTTCGCCGATAAATTCACTATAAGTGGAATTGTCGGTTTTTTTGCAGCATGGTCCAAGACATTTGCCCATGTGATAGTAAAGACAGGCGGAACTTTTTTCGTGGAATTTCCTGCAGTGACGAAGCGGATATATTTCGTAGAGTGTTTCTATGAACGTATCAAGTGCGGCGGCATCGGGGAAAGGACCAAAATAAATGGAGCCGTCGTGAACCACAGTTCTCGTTTTGTAAAGGCGTGGAAATTTTTCCTTTGTGATTTTCAGCACTGGATATGATTTTCCGTCCTTTAGACAAATGTTGTATCTCGGGTTATGCTGTTTGATGAGGTTGTTTTCAAGAAGAAAAGCCTCGTATTCGTTGCCCGTTGTGATGTATTCAATGGATCTGGCCCTGCTTATGAGGAGCTTGGTCTTTATGTCCTTGTTTCCGCTGAAATAGGATGTAAGACGGTTTTTCAGATTCTTGGCCTTTCCGACATATATGATGGTTCCGCCTTCATTGCGCCACATGTAGACACCGCTCTGATTTGGTGCTTTCAGTGCAGTCTGATGAAGGACTTCCCTTGGGGAAAGAGGTTTTGCTGATGTTTGTAAATTTTCGTTCTGCTCGTTCATACTCTAAAAAATCTGCTTTCATTGTAGCAGTTTTGTTTTGTCTTTTGAATACGGCTTTTGCTGAAGAAAAAAATATGGTCATAGGCGGTAAAAACGGATGGCCTGTTCTTTCGAGAATGGACGGAATTTCCCGCGGCAAAGGAAAGTACGGTTATGAAGCCCTGATGCTTGCAACCAATTCAAATGGAGTCGATGAGCATACGGATCTTCTTCTTTCTTTTGAAAGCGGAACTTCTGATGACAGATGCGGAAACTATTCAATTTCTGAAGACAGATCGATCATGACCGAATCAAAGGCACGCATCGGAAAAAAATCAGCCATTACCCGTGGTACAGGCGGAATAAGACTTCGCGGAAACAGGAACTCGATTTTCGGAAAGGAAGGGCCATGTGGTTCCTTCAGCATTGATTTCTGGCTTAATCCAAGCATCGCAGAAAATGGTGAGGTGGTCTTCTCATGGCGTTCTTCACGTACTGTTGCAAACTATCCGCTGTATCAGATGATCACGGGAATTTTTTCCGGCAATCATCTTGAATGGTCTTTCATAAATGTTTTCAACGGATATGTAGACAATGACGGTGAAATCACTCTTTCAAGCTACAGGACGATCGTTCCAAACCAGTGGATGCACCATGAGATCAGTTTTGATGAAAATACAGGACTTCTTGAATATAGAATCGATGGTCTTCTTGAATCTCTTGTCTACGTGACGACAAACAGCCACGAAACAGGAGGTTCGATTTACATCCCGATTCTTGGAGTTCCGGCTGAAATAGAAATCGCTCCGAAATACACAGGACTCATAGATGACTTCAGGATCCAGAGGGAAGCAAGACCTGAGACAAAGGAAACAAAAGGAATGGATACTTTCAACATTGAAGGCGGAAGATTTGAGACACAGCCTATATTGCTTTCCACAGGTGCTGAGCTCACAGGTATCGATGCGCTGGTCAATATGCCATCCCAGACAGACATTCAGTTCTATGTACGCTCAGGCGACAATTTCTACGACTGGACTGACGAATATCCTGAGTGGATTCCGGTAAAAAACCACAGGAAACTTGAAAACGTGAAGGGGCTCTATTTCCAGGTTGCGGCAGATCTTTTGCCTGATGGAAACGGAAAAAAGACACCTTCCGTCACAGAACTCAAAATCAAGTACAAGGAAGTTCCGTCGCCTCTACCTCCTTTTGAACTCAGCGCCTATGCCGGTGATGGTGAGGTTACTCTGTCATGGCCATATTCAGTTGACGAGACTGTTGGTGGATATTACATTTTCTATGGGGACAGACCTGGTGAATATCTTGGACGTGAGGCTGTGGAAGGTACATCTCCTGTTGATGCAGGCAGTGTTACTTCCGTCACTCTGACAGGTCTTAAGAATGGAAAAATCTATTACTTTTCAGTTGCTTCATATTCAAGATTTGACAGCAGAATCATGGGTGAGCTTTCAAAAGAAACATATGCACGCCCAAAGAGAAAGTAATCAGCATAGAAGGGAAAGTTTATGAGCACAAAGGAAGAACAGAACAGCGTAATCATTGAACGTGCAAAATCGGCAATCCTTGCACGAGACTATGAGCAGGCCGCAAGAATATACAAGGGACTTCTCAAGACGGAACCTGAAAATATGGATTATCTCAATGCTCTTGGTGATCTTTACGTCAAGAATTCCGAAGATAATGTTGCCCTTGGTTATTACAAGGAAATCGTAAGGCTCCAGCCGCAGAATGTAGTGGCTCTCAACAGTCTCGGTGCGATCTACAGACGACTCAAGATGTATGATGAGTCCATTTCTGTTCTTGAACGTGCCGTAATGTGCGAGTCTTCCAATGTGCAGACCTATTACAATCTTGGGTTTACTTACAAACTCATGGAAAATTTCGATGACGCAATCCAGTGTTTCACAACAGTTGTTGAGGAAAATCCGCGTGATGTTCTTGCCTTCAACCACATGGGAACGATCTATGCGACAGAGAGAAAACATGCAGAAGCAGTTGCATGTTACCTTAAAGGACTTAAGGTTGATCCTAACCATCCTGTCCTTCATCTGAACCTGGCAAAGAGTTATGACAAGCTTGGGGAATTCATCAAGGCTCAGGCGGAATATGAAGCTGCCTTGAGATCAAAGCCGGGCTGGCTTGAGGCAATCGAAAATTATTCGGATCTTCTCCTGAGGAAAAACAAGACAAAGACTGCCAGTGAAATCGTAAAGAAGGCGTTGCATCTCAATCCTAAGGATGCGGCGATGCATACAAAACTTGGTGATGTTTACTGCCGCCAGGATAATTACGATGAGGCTGAGACGGAATACAATGTGGCCCTTGCAATTAAGCCTGACTACACAAAGGCCATGTCAGGTCTTGCAGGAACATATGAAACAACAGGAAGACTTGATGAAGCCCTTGAACTTGCGGAACGCATGGAAGTAGTCGCTCCGCAAGATATGGCAGTCAAAAGACAGCATGCCCATATTCTTCTTTCCGCCGACAAAATAGAAAAAGCCGGAGAAAAAATCCAGGAGCTTTTTGCGGCAGATCCTGATGATGTCCACACATTGAATCTTCTTGGACAGTATTATATCTGCGCAGGAGATGAAAAAAAGGCTTCCGGATGTTTCAAGAAAATCAGGGCACTCCGTCCGGACTATACAAGTTTCTATCGTGAGGCCGGTAAACGCCACAGCCAGAAAGGTGACTACAAAAAGGCTGAAGAATTCTATCAGAAATTCATCGATCAGAATCCAGAGGATACAGAAGGCCACAAGAACATGGCAAAACTTTATGAGGACCAGGGAATGCTTACCCAGGCTCTTGCAAGTTACAAAACCATAGAGAATTTTGATTCATGGAATGTTGCCTCAAGAAATGGCCTGGAAAGAGTTAACAATCAGATTCTTGAAGAACGTGAGAAAAAGCAGGAAAGAAAGACTGAAATCGATGCAGATGAATTCTTTGATTCCGATGATGACATTTCAATCGGAGAAAGAGTCCGGGTCGCAGAGGAAGTCACACTTTCCTTTGAAGATATGGATGAGCCGGAACCACAGAAAATGGAAGTCACGGTTCATGAAAGCAGCCTGGATCAGTACAACAGCGGATTTGAAAAACTTCAGGATGAAGAAATCACTGCGGAAGAAGTTTTTGCGGAAGGCCGCCTCGATGATGAAATAGAAGCAGACAATAAGGAGCACTACGCTAAGAGCCTTGATGATCTTATCGGAGACACTGATCTTGATGATGAAGGTACAGGTCTTGAGGAAGACAATACCAGTGCCGAAGATTTCTTTTCAAACAATCCATTTGGAAACAATGCATCAAAATCAACTGGTCCGAAAGAAAATTTCTTTGAGCCGGACTTTGAATTTGAGGAAGAAAAGCCTGAGAAAAAGCTTCCAAAAGATGAGGTCATTTCACTTGATGACGGATGGGAAGATGACGAGGAATTCGAGGAAGAGGAAAAGCCGGAACCAAAAAAGCCGCCTGTGAAAAAAGCCCCTGCAAGAAAAGCAGAGCCTAAGGTGCAGGCTGAACCCCTTCCGGAAGAAGAAATCGCCTTTGACAATGAGGATTTCGACGACGAACATATTGATAAGGAAATCATGGAAGAACCGGAATATGTACCGGAGCCTCCAGAAGAGGATGAAATAGTTCCTGAAGTATATACAGATGAAGAACCTTATGAAGAGACTGAAGAACAAGAAATCATTCCTGAGGATGACGGTTGTTCAGATGAACCATCAGTAGATATGGCCATTCTTGCAAAAGCAGCTGACGCAATTCAGACTGTAGCGGATGCCATAACTGAAAACAATGTCATGAAGAAAGCAAATGTGACTGCAGATCTCTTTGAGAAACTACGTGCCCTGAGCACATATCTTCCGGAGGAAAAACGTGAGGAGTTTCTTGAAAGCAAGATCCGTCTTCAGCTTGATTACATCATTTCAAAACTTTCCGGCAACAGGGGACTTCTCGGAACTGCAAAAATATTGCGACAGCAGCTGGGCAGTGAAGATGAGGCATCGGAGCTTGACAGCGGAAGGACATTGCTTCTTAAGGTTCTTGAGTATTCAAAAGGCCTTGTAAGGGAATTGCCTGACGCAAGCATGGTTTCTTCCCTCAATGGACAGATAGAAAATCTCATTGCCCGCATATGATTCACTCTCACTTCGACTACGCTCAGTGAGCCTTATTTCGCCCGGCGAGCCTGTTACATCGCAGCATTCAAGAATTGCGAAGCAATTCTTGTGGCGAAAGTTACGGGATGAAAGGCATCTACTGACGCACTTGCTTTCGTCAAGGATTCCTGAGCAGCGTCGAAGGGTCCGTTGTAATCATCACATAAATAAACCATTTAATTGAATTTTCATGTATTATATGGTATATATTTTCATTATTTATATTGATATAGAGGAAAGTATATGCTTACACTTAAATTCGGTGGAACAAGTATGGGTTCTGCCCGCCGCATTCTTGACAGTGTGGAGATTATGTTGGGGCG
>JAEDDW010000072.1 GCA_016293645.1 Treponema sp.
TTTCCGCCGTATCCAGAACCGTAAGACCAGATGAGTCCTTCGTCTGGGAACTGTGTGATGTACTTCTGGTCAACTGGAGCACATGCCCAAACACCGTTGTCCTTAGCACCGTTGTTGAGTGGCTTACCTACTGAGTGGAGACATGGAACGAATTCAGCCTTTGCATCTGCATTGAAGATGTCGAGAACCTTCTTTCCAGCGCGTGTCATGATGTCCATGTTGAGAACAACGTATTCTGAGTCAGTGATTTCTACACCGTTCTTTGAAATTGGTGAACCGAGAGGTCCCATGCAGAAAGGAATGACATACATTGTACGACCGTGCATACAACCCTTGTAGAGACCCTTCATTGTTGCCTTGAGTTCAGCAGGTGCGATCCAGTTGTTTGTTGGACCAGCATCTTCTTCCTTTACAGAAGAAATGAATGTTCTTTTTTCAACACGAGCTACGTCAGATGGATCTGAGCGGAAAAGGAAGCTGTGTGGCTTCTTTGCAAGTGGAGTTGCAAGACCTGCGTCAACACATTTCTGCATCAAGCAGTCGTATTCTTCGTTTGAACCGTCTGTAACTACAACATTGTCTGGTTCGCACATTGCAACACATTCTTCTACCCAAGCCTTGATTCCTGGGTGTTTGATGTCATTAAGAGTAAGAGACATAAATAACTCCTGTGGCTTAAAATCAGTTTTTATGAAACATCCTTCATTACAACGTAACCGGCTGTTTTCATAAGGTCCACGCGTTCAGCTGCAGACTGGCACCGCCTACCGATTTTCACACAGTAAATATACAATTTTTTCATTTCTAATTCAACAAATGTTAGAAAAATCTAAAATATGTTAGAATTATTATGATGGAAACAACCTCCCGCAGATTACACAGATAACGCAGAAACATGAAAAATCGAGAGGGAAGGAAGAGGCTGGCAAAAACATTCAAAGCCCGGAAAGATAGTTTCCTTGCCGGGCTTTGCATGTAGCGACGATATCTAGCGGTTTTGTCAGACTCGTACTGACCGGTAGATTTTTCATGCTTCTAAACCAACCTATGTATTTCAAGAGATAATTCCAAAAAAAATGCCATGATGCTAAAATATTCCGCATGGAAAACAACAGGTTCAATTTGTGCCCTGAATGCGGCGGCAGAAACATAGCGACGGAAAGCAATGGAAGAAAATGGAAATGTCCTGACTGCGGTTTTACCCTTTACAACAACGTGGCATCCGCAGTGGGACTTGTGATCATAAACGACCGTGGAGAAGTACTTCTTGAAAAACGGGCGAAGGAACCGCGCAAAGGCTACCTTGCTTTTCCCGGGGGCTTTGTTGATCCTGACGAAAGCCTTGAGGAAGCAGCTGCTAGAGAATGCCGTGAAGAAATAGGAGCGGAAATTTCTTCCATAAGTTACATAGCATCTTTCCCGAACACCTATGAATACAAGAACATGGTCTACAAAACCTGCGACGTTTTTTTTGAGGCCCAGCTCCCGTTACAGGCGGAACTCCATTGCCAGCACGGTGAAGTTTCAGAACTTGTATGGATGCCTTGCTCCACAAAGGAAGAAATTGAGAAAATCCCGCTGGCTTTTGAGTCTGCAAAACGCACATTGCTTAAACGTCTTTCCTATTGACACGGACGCAGTTAATTGATAGATTATTACCACTTTGGCGTCGTACCCAAGTGGTAAGGGACTGGTCTGCAAAACCACTATGCATCGGTTCGATTCCGATCGACGCCTAGCAAAAGAGCCTTCATCAATCGATGAGGGCTTTCTTTTTGCCTTCCGGTTCTTTCGAGCAAAGCTGGGAACCGATCACATATAGGGGCTGCCATTCCGGTAGTCCCATTTTTTTTATTCCGCATTCGTGATATATTTCTTCCATTATGAACATGAATTTAATCGTATGCATTTCAGGCATTGCCCTGTGGCTTGTTTCATTTCTCGTGATGAATTCGAAAATCAATGCACAGAAAAAAATTCTTTCGGGAAAAGGAAAGGCAATTCCAAAAGCGGAAACTTCATTTGGTGCCAGCCTGAGCCTTACAATCCTTGTGGAACTTCTCCCGATTCTGATTCCAATGAAATTTTTTGCCGAAACAGTGGCATGCGTATGCGGAATTCTTGGAGCCTACATCGTGCTCAATGAAAGACTTGTAAACCTCAAGAAGGCAGATTCAGAGGAATAGATTTCCGGATGAAAATAAAGGCAGTCGCAGCAGCACTTTTATTTCTCTCAGCCCTTGCGTATTCCGCGGAGAAAAAAATCTGCCATGCGCAGACAAAATATTTCGACATAATTTTTGACGAAAACTCAAAAAACACCGCCGCCAGAATTTACGGATGTGCCGACAGTGAACTTGAACGATTGTGTTCGGAATACAAGACAAAGCCCCTTGCAAGAATTCCTGTAGTCATAACTTCAGCAACGGATACATTCAACGGATATTTCACCAACTACAACTACAACCATATTGTCCTTTATGACACCACGCCAGACAAGACAATGCTTGTGTTTGACGACACGATGAAGTCCACTTTCATCCACGAGCTGACTCATCTTGTGACGACAAATTCTTCAAGCGGATTCTGGACAGCCACGCAAAAAATTCTAGGAGACATATACAACCCTGGTTACTACATCACCTTGCCGACTTTCATAAAGGAAGGTGCATCAGTCCATGAAGAAAGCAGAAAGGGAGAAGGAAGACTGAACAACGGAGTTTTTCTCCATTACATAAAGCAGGCAAAACTCAGCGGAAAATTTCCACAATGGTCAGACTGTTTTGGTTCACGGAGCATCTATCCTTCAACTACGGCATCCTATATTTTTGGAAGTGCCTTCACACAATTCATCGTGGAAAAATACGGAATGGAGAAATACACCGAATTCTGGTACAACGGCATAAACATGAAGGGCATCACCACATCCGGCGCCTTCAGAAAAACCTATGGCACATCCATGAAAAGCGAGTGGAAAAAATTTTATGAAAGCATCGATGTAAGTGAAATAGACAGCAATCCTGAATCCACAGACGGAATAAAGAAAACCGTCACCGATGAAAAATCACTGCACCGCTATGCCATAGCCGGAACTACTCCCACGGGCCTTGCCGTTCTTGATGAAACCACAGGAAGCCTTCGGGTAGGCCAGAAGAAAATTTTCACGAAAGGATTTCTTGAATCGGCAAAAATCACAGGCTGCGGAAAATACATCTGCGTGACTGAAACGGACATCAACCACATGTCAAAAAAGATTTCCGCATCATACCTTGATGTTGAGAAAAACAAGTGGACTGATCTTTGTTCCGGCTGGACGAAAGATTTCTGCGTCTATGACAGCGAAGATGAAAAAATCATTGCCTGCATAAAAAACACCGGACAAAACTGCTCTCTCGTTCTATGCGACGCAATGGATAAAAAAGCGGAACTGGCACGACATGATTTTGACGACGGTCAGATTCCCTACGGACTCAACGGCGACAGTGACGGAAACTTTTTTTTCTTTTTGAAGGATGCAGAAAAAATCTTTCTGTGCAAGGGCTCATTTTTAAACGGAATCCTTTCCATAAAAAAACATGAGCTTGAATGCGACACTCCGATGGATCTTTCAGTCTCAAAAGATTCCGACGGGAACACTGCAATCGCCTTTTCTTTCTGCGATTCAAAATCTTTTCCAAGACCGGCAAAAGGAAAATTCAGCGACGGGCTTCTTGAAATTGAATTCCTTCATAAAGATGTTTCAGGTGGATTTTATTCTCCCGTTGTCTGCGGTGAAAACATTTTATACAGTGCACATTTTTACGATGAAAATTCCATCTTCTCATTGGACTGCGGCAGCTTCAATTTTGAATCAAAGAAAATTCCAGGACTGCTTCTTGAACCTTCATCAAAGACACCGGCAGAAATTCCTCAGGAAGAAATTTCAACCTACAGAAAAATACTCTATCCGGGGCAGACAATAGTTCCGCTTTCGACATTGCAATCATATTACATCGGACCTTCGGTCTATTTCACAAGGGAAAGCGACTGCCTTGGAACGGGTTCCGTCTATCCTCTTGGCATGACTGTCATCAAAAACAATCCAAGTGACACGCTGAACATGGGAATCACCGCCGGTTTCAATCCGATGGAAAAATCTGGAGGTGCCGGTACAATTTTCATCCTGAGGAATTCTTCGGACAGCATGACGATGACGAATACCACCTGCTGCATCTTTGACAAAGATGGATTCATGCAGTCTTCAAACAATTTGAATCTTTCCATGGAATTCAGCATCGGAGACATTTCAAGGATCGTCCTCTCCGAGTCAAACATTTTTGTCTACGGAAAAAACGACATGGACGAAGAAAGGATGAAGGATTTTTTCATCCGCGACTGGCAGCTTGAAGACAACTACATCTACGACAGAAACATCATTTCTCTGACCTACAGCAACATCCACAAGACCGGTGAACGAAGCTATGAGAAATTTGGATTTGCCGCAGGAATCAACTACAAGAATGTTTTCGCGTCCTACTGCGGCAATGATGACTCTTCCATTTTTTTCAGACTGAACAATTGCAATGATTCAGGTATAAGATATTCACAGCTTTATCCGGCGGTAAAACTTTCGCTTCCGCAGATTCTTCCGGTGGACAACAGAAATTATTTTACTTTCAATCTTCCCGTAACATTCTACGGAGCGCTCGTTCCAACAAACAACATTTTTGCAGAATACGAAACGGACGCAGTTTTGTTTTCATGGGAGGCGCAAAAAGGACTTGGAGTCATTCCATTTTATGTTCATAACATTTCCCTCATCGCATCCTACAGCGGCGAGTTTGTGAATTTCCTGAACCGTGACATGGAAATTTTTCACCTTGACGAAGATTTCAGAGAGCTTGGTTCAATGCAGAAAAATGAATACGCAGGCGCAAGGATAGTTTTTAAAAGCGGAATCAATTCCGGCGCCCTTGCAAGTCCCTCCTTTTATTTCTCTGTATCGTGGGGATTCCAATATGGACTCACCGGCATCAACAAGGGAAAGCTGAAGGACCGTTTTTCAGTCGCCATGAACTTTGCCCTGTTCTGATGTACACCAGCAACTTTTTTTTATAAAATGATGTTGCTATTTTTTTCTGGAGTCGCTCAATGAAGTTTTTCAAACCTCTTGTTTTCTCGATGATTTTTTCTGCCTCAGCCGGAACCATAACCGCACAGGGCGCTTCGCTGGATTTTTGGACGAACAGACCTCATGAAATTCTTGCTCAGGAATTGACTGACAGAATGACGGACGAAGAACTTCTAGCCCAGATCCTCATGTTCGGTTGGGCAGGGGCTGAACCAAGCGACCTTTTGAATTCATGGGTAACACAGCGAGGTCTTGGCAGCGTAAAAGTTTTTGGCTGGAACACGGACAACATCCAGAAAGTTGCAAAATCAATACGCACACTTCAGCAGGAAGCTGCTGAACGCCCTTTCAAAATTCCGCTTTTTGTCGCAACAGACCAGGAAGGCGGGTGGATCCGTCATGTCAAAGGCGAAACTTCTGATACTCCGGGCAACATGGCAATCGGCGCTTCAGGATATCCTATCGACGCATACTATTCGGGATTCTACATCAACCGTGAGATCCGTGCTCTTGGCATCAACATGAATTTTGCTCCAACCGTTGATCTCTACTCAAACCTTGATTCGAGCGTAATCGGTCCACGTTCCTTTGGCGCTGAACCTGTCAACGCCGGTGTTCTTGGAGAAGCATTTGCACAGGGATCAATTGACGCAGGTGTCATTCCAACTGCAAAGCATTTTCCAGGACATGGAGACACAAGCCTTGACAGCCACGGACGGCTCCCGCAGATTGAAATCGACGAAACCACATTGCACAACCGGGAGCTGGTTCCATTCAAGTATCTCATAAAGGCAAAGATCCCTGCGGTCATGAGCGGACATCTTTCATTTCCGCAGATTGAAAGCGACGGAACTCCTGCAAGCCTTTCGCGAAAGATGCTCACCGAGCTTTTGCGCGGACAGCTTGGCTATGACGGACTGATAATCACGGACGACATGATGATGAACGGGGCCACACTTTTTGCGGGTTCCTTTGCCCGCGCAGTCACACTTGCAATCGACGCAGGCAATGACATCATCATCTCATCATCAACAGCCAGCCTCTATGACAACATGTGGACAAGAAACCTTGTCCTCATGGAACAGAATGCGGCTTTCAAGGCAAGGGTAAAGGATGCGGCACGCAGAGTCATTCTTGCAAAACTTCAGTATTTCAAAAATGAAAATCATGCTCCGCTTTACCCTGATGAAAACACGATCTACGAACACATTCCGGACAAGGACGGCCAGAAATTTTTCATAGAACAGGCATGCCGTTCCATAAGCGTGTACAAGGCAGAAACGGCGCTTCCTTATGTTCCGGCTGAAAATGAAAAAGTTCTTGTTGCAGGTCCGTTCCTTTCACTGTACAACGAGGCAAAAAAAAGATACCCGGGAGTTTCTACTTTCCATTACAGTTACGAACTGCGCCGCGATGAAAGCAACTTTGACGAATGGAATGCCGCACGCCTTACTCAGATTGCGGACAACTTTGATACGATAATAATCACGGTTTATGACAGGCATACGGCCGGAATTGCAAAACGACTGCGCTACATGGACAAGAAAGTGATAATCCTTTCCATCATGTCGCCTGTACACATACTTAAAGATTTTGAATGGGCGGACACCATCCTTTGCGGCTACAGTTATTCAAACTATTCCTTTGCCGCATTGTTTGGTGCCTTGAACGGAGAATTCATACCCAAGGGGAAAATTCCGCTGGATTGAATTCAACATTTCTACTCCTGACCGTCAAACTGGCTCAGAAGTTTTCTCAGCGTTGCATAAAGCTGCACGGCTTCTTCTTTTGAAAGCTGAACGCAGCTACCGATTTTTGCAGGAATGTCCACAGCCTTTTCACGGAGTTTCATTCCCTTGTCTGTGATTGAAACAACAAGAAACCTTTCGTCTTCCTTTGAACGGACCCTTGTTACGAGTTCTTTTTTTTCCAGGGTTTTAAGGAGTGGCGTAAGGGTTCCCGAATCAAGAAGAAGTTTCTTTCCAAGTTCCTTTACGCTCATCTCCCTGTGTTCCCACATTACCATCATCGCAATGTACTGCGTGTAAGTCAGATCAATTTCATTTAAGAACGGAGTATATCTCCTGACAATTTCCTTCGAAACCGCATACAGGGGAAAACACAACTGATTATCCAACTTAAGAGCATCGTACTTATTGCCCATTTTATTCCTCGTCTAAAGGAGATTTATAGTCCGGATCTTTGGAAGCAATGTATCCTGCCCTTACAGCATTTGCAAGCTGATCGCTGCATGAAGTCGGTCGCCGTCTGCAGATGATTCCAGACAGTTTTGCTTCAATCTGATCCACTGTCCATCCATCCAGAAGCAACGGAATCGTCTTTAAATTTCCATTGCATCCGCCCATGAATTCTATGTTCTTTACGATGTCCCCGTCAATATCCATGCTGATTACTTTTGAGCATGTGTTTTCAGTAATCCACTTGTAGAACGGAATTGCATTGTCGCCGTTAACATCAATCTTTGAATACTGAGGAGTAAAACCGCAGCCTGTTGCTGTGTTTACGATCACCAGTACCTTTCCCTTGAACTTTGAAAGTTCAACCTTGCTTCCGTCCTGTGCTTCTACTGTGAAATCAAATGCGTTCATAAAATATCCTCCGATAGATTGTATGCAACTAAATTGCATTTGATTTAATACAATTAAATTGTATGCAATCCAATATCGGAAGCCAATGAAATCCCTGCTTTTTTCTGATGCTAACATAAATTTATTCTGCAACCTCGATTCTGTTCCGGCCGCCGTTCTTTGCCTTGTACAGGGCTGCATCGGCGGAATTAAACCAGTCGGCCTTTTCCATTCCGGCTTTTAAGATAGAAATGCCTGCGCTGAAGGAAAACTTTTCCCCGGGAGCAAAGTCATAGGATATTGAACAGAATTTATCCTTAATTTCCTGCACACGATTTTTTACAAATTCAAGATCCTCTGTTTCAAAGGTAAGGACAAATTCTTCACCGCCAAATCTAAAGGCATGCCTTCTTCCGCCCATTTTTTCCCTGATTACTCCCGCAAGAGCTATAAGAACTTCATCACCGGCAGCATGACCGTACGTGTCATTCACATTTTTAAAATGATCAATATCCATGATCACAACAGTAGGCTTGTAACTGCCCGCAATGAACTTTTTCAGGTAGGCACTCATACAGCCTTCAAGAGCAGCCTTGTTGTACAGCTGGGTCATGGGTTCAATTTTCAATTCCTCAATGAGGGCCTTCTGCTTTCTGTAGTTGGTGAAAATATAACGGAACTGAACTTCCTGTGATTTCGCGAGAACATTGCAGACGATGTAGCTTATCACAAGCAATGATCCCAAAACCAGTACAGAAATATTTTTGTGCGTAGGATCAAGATCAGGTCGTTTTATATAAAAAGCCATCGAAGAAAGGAAGAATGGAATTGCATTTATGACTGAAATATTTCTTAAAATTTTCCTGTCTCCAAAAATCATGCTTACATAAATCGGAATGGTAATCAGATACATTACGAAAGAGAAATACACATTGCAGATTGCAATGCTTGAACAGCAGACCATTACGCAAAAACAGACACCATAGATCCTGATCGTTTCCGAAATGTTTTCCTTGTGTACAATCACTGTACAGATTGTAGAAGCAAGAATAAGAAAAATATCCGGACGTATTATTCCCCTCCACAGATAAAGCGCAATGGAATAATCAATAAGGCCTTTTTTCCAGAATCCATTTGAAAGATACATGTAGAAAATTAAAAGCTGTACTGCCAGTGAAAGTCCTGCTCCAATCCAGCAGACTGCCGCTATTCCTTTCTGTATTTTTCTGAAATGCCTGCCACGGTATTCTTCAAAGTTCATGTTTAAAATATAACACCGTTTTTCTGTTTTTACAGTTCTATTTTGGAGACCTGCTTCAATTCAGATGAAGTTTTGTGGATTGTCGATTACCGGGAGCAGTCCATTGTATTTCTCCCGACAAGCGGACAAATTAGAATTCCAAGAATCAGATTGCTTTTACTCTATGCATTTCGCTAATTCTTCTTCTGTTATCCCTGTAACCTTAAAAATCGTTTCAAAGTCGATGTTGCATTCCAACATTTTCTTTGCATTCTCAAAATTTTTCTGGTTAGCTCCCTGTTCTATACCTTGTTCTAT
>JAEDDW010000073.1 GCA_016293645.1 Treponema sp.
AATAACAGGAGAAAAAAAATGGACGCAATTTGGACAGAACTTTATAACGCCGCAAAGGAAGTGCAGAATCCAAGACAGATTTCTGACTATGTTTCTGGCGGAGAAGTTGCCGCAGCCATTCTTTCAAAAAGTGGAAAAATCTACACTGGTGTTTGCATTGACACCTGCTCAACTTTGGGAATCTGTGCCGAGCGAAACGCAATCTTCAACATGATTACCAACGGCGAAAATGAATTTACGAAAGTTGTCGCTGTAATGCCTGACGGAAAATGCGGAGCTCCATGCGGTGCATGCCGTGAACTTATGGTTCAGCTCATGCCAAAGACTTACAAGGAAATCGAGATTTTAATGGACTACGAAAATGAAAGAATCATAAAGCTTGGAGACATTACTCCAGAGTGGTGGATCGGGGAATAACAAATGGAAATCATTAAGGCAACTAAGAATGACATTGAAACATTGATGAAAATCCGCATGGAAATGCTGAAGGAAGTAAACAGCCTTTCAGACGATTACGTTTTCGACAAGTCATTCATTGAAAACTGCAGAAAGAATTTTGAATGTACCGGTGAAACTCAAACCGATATTCTCTGTATTGAAAACGGAGAACCTGTAGCATGTGCAAACCTGTGCTATCTTTCCATGATGCCGACTTTTTCTCATCCAACAGGAAAGCGTGCCCATTTGATGAATGTGTATGTGAAAAAAGATTTCCGCCGCAAAGGGCTTGCAAAAAAAATGCTGGAGCTTCTGATAGAGGAAGCAAAGTCTCGGAAAGTGACAGAAATCAGCCTTGATGCAACAGAAATGGGACGACCCTTGTATGAAGCAATGGGTTTTTGCTGCAATGCTTCTGCAATGACAATGAATTTACAGATGAATAGACAAGTTTAGATGTCAAAAAAAATAGAGGTGAATTATGAATGTAATTACAAGCAGGACTCCTTATCTTCCAAAGGATGTTGATTATGATGGTTCAAGACTTGAAGCTTTGAATGCACACTTTGACAGACTGATGAAAAAAAATCAGCTTCTGGGAGCTTCATACAATCTCAGCCGCTATGGAAAAACTTTCGCAAAGGCCTGCATGGGACCAAAATCAGGTTTGAAAAATGAAACTGAACCAATGCAAAATGATGTTCTCTTTCATATTTATTCAATCACAAAAATCATTACGGCAACAGCAATCTTCAAACTGGCAGAAGACGGATACCTGCGCATGCTTCAGCCGGTAAAGGATTTTTTACCTGAAATGGATGTAAAACCATTTAACGAAATTACCATTGCAAATCTACTGACCCATACATCAGGACTTTTCCCAGATGAAGGAGCATTCGACTTTCAGTACAATTCACCCCATAACTGGAATTTTATCCGGACTAACACAGGCGACGGTGAAAACTGGATTCATGGTGCAATGAAAACCGGAATGCATTGCAAGCCTGGAACTCAGTGGAATTACTGTACATTTGGGTTCACGCTTTTGGGAGAAGTGATTTCTCGAATAACAGGAATGCGTGCTGAAACATGGATTGTGAAAAATATTTTTGAACCATGTGGAATGAATGAAAGCCATTTTTTCAATGACATTTTCTATGAAGAAGTTTCAAACGAATATGCCCTTAAACTGAAAGAGCGCTATTATGTTCATTTTGAAGGGGATGCCCGTCTCATTGAATATTTTGATGTCTATTCAAAAGGTGAACGTCCTGATCCTGCCACAGCCCTTGGTGATGAATGGTATAAGATTTCCAAGCCTTCCACTGGAGGCGGAGTCATTTCCACACTTGAAGATTTAAATACATTTGGACGCATGCTTTTGAACAACGGAGTTGCAGACAACGGAAACCGCATCATCGGACGCAAAGCTATTGAGCGCATGACAGAAAATTTTACCACACCGGATATTGGTGAATACACATGGGGAACAGGTGGAAAATACCGCATGTATGGGCTTGGACCTGATACTCGCCGCACTGCCGACAACCATTACAGTCTGGGAACTTTCTTCCATGAAGGCTATGGTGCATGCAGCCTCACCATTGATCCGGTTGAAAAAATGGTGGCAAGCTGGTTTGTTCCTTATCCGGATGGAAAGTGGATTCCAGAAGGACTTTACAATGCCAGTGCCGTAATGTGGTCAGGAATAAAATGATTTTTAACATTTTAAAATATTTCAGGCATCAGTGCAGAAAAATACGGGCCATTGCCTTTGTCACTTACAAGGAATGGTCTGCATACAGGTCTCATTCAATGGTATCCATTTTTGTGGGGCCTGTTTACTTTCTTGTGCAGTACTGCATCTGGAAAGCGGTCTATATGGCTAAAGGAGGAACTGAATCTGTAATCAATGGCATGTCCTTTAATCAGATGCTCACGTATTTCGGCACCAATGCCCTGATAGGCTATCTTACAATGGATTTTGCCGACTGGAATCTTCAGATGCTGGTAAGGACTGGAAAATTCCTGACATTTGCCTTGCGTCCCATAGATCACAAGCTCTTTGCATTTTCGCAAAAACTGGGACACAGAATTCTAGGCTTTACTTTTGAATTCATTCCCTGCTTTATGATTTTTCTGTTTGTGTTCAGAATAAGTCTGATTCCAGAACATTGGATTCTTGCAGTTCTTTCCATAATATTGGGATTCTGCATGACATTTCTTGTCAATTATTGCATTGGCCTGACAGGTTTCTGGATTGTGCGTGCAGAAGGTTTGCGGAAAGTTTTTCAGACTCTGCAGACTGTGTTCAGCGGAATGCTGGTGCCACTTGTGTTTTTTGGAAGCTGGCAAAAAATCCTGTTCTTTCTGCCATTTCAGTACATGATATACGTTCCTTCCAGGGTCTGCACGGGAAGCTATGAACTGGCTGGCATGAATCTGGACCTTAACGTTGCAGTTGCTTTTCAGGCTGTGGCCGTACTGATTTTTTTTGGAATCACATGCCTTTTGTACAAAGCAGCTATGAAGCGGTTTAACGGAGTCGGCGCATAATTTTTGGAGTTTTTATGAATCATGTTATAAGAAGGCATGTAAAACTATATTTCCAGTGTCTGAAAACTATCATCAGCGGAGAAACAGCTTACCGGCTAAACTTTATCCTTGAGCTGATCATGACTCTTTTAGGAAACATCATGTTCCCCTTAATTACGATTTTAATTTATGCAAACGGACAGTCCTTCCCTGGCTGGACTATCTGGCAGGTTCTTTTGATTCAGGGGGTATTCACCATTGCCAGTGGAATTTCTGAGACATTCTTTGAAGGCATTTTCTGGAACTCAAACACCTGCATAAAGGAAGGCAGTCTTGATGTAGTTCTTCTAAAGCCTGTGAATTCATTGTTCTACATGGCGGCAACATCGGTAAACCTTTACGGAATCTCATTCATCATAGGCGGTCTTATAATGCTCTTCATTTCGGCACCTCATTGTGTTTCCATATCTCTTGCAGGTATTCTGAACTTCATCCTTTTTGGATGTTCAGGAATTTTTGTATTGCTGGGGGCGACGTTCATAATGTCAGCAACTGTTTTCAAATGGGTTGGAAACTCCAGAATACCAGAAATTTTTCAGAGCATGCAGCAGTTTGCAAAATATCCCATTACAGTTTATCCACGGATGATTCAGACAATTTCCCTTTTTGTGATTCCTGTGGGAATGATTTCCTTTATTCCGGCGCAGGCTCTCATGGGACAAATATCACCGGCCTATTATCTCGCAATAATTCCGTGCATTCTGTTTGTGGCATTTGGTGCAGGCATTTTCCAGTTTATGGTTCATCTGTATGAAAGCGCTGGCGGATGATTCTAAAAAAATATTTAGAAAAAAAATAAAAACTGTTTTAAATCAGGAAATAATTTATGGAAGAAATCATCAAAATAGAAAATCTCTGCAAGGAATATAAAACCTACAAGAGGGGCACTGGTATCCTGGAAAATTTTAAAAGCTTTTTCCACAGACAGACTGTCATTGTCTCTGCCGTCAATTCAATAAATCTTCGGGTTCGCAAAGGATCAATAACCGGTATTCTTGGTCCCAACGGTGCCGGCAAATCAACATTGATAAAAATGATGACCGGTGTACTTTTTCCAACAACCGGCAAAATTGATGTTATGGGGTACGAGCCTTCAAAAGACAGAAAAAAATATGTTCAGCATATCGGTGCAGTTTTTGGACAAAAATCCCAGCTCATATGGGATATTCCACCGGCAGACAGTTTTATGATGAACGCTGCCATCTATGACATTGCAAAAAAAGACTATGAGCGGCGGCTTAAAATGATGCTGGAACTATTTGAACTTGGCGACATCATCTATAAACCTACACGTGTGCTTTCTCTGGGTGAAAGAATGAAATGCGAATTCATAATGGCAATGCTCCATGAACCTCAGGTAGTGTTCCTTGATGAACCCACAATCGGATTAGATGTTATTGCAAAACAAAAAATCCGGCAGTTTATTGCTGAGATGAACAGAAAGGGCACAACCTTTATTCTTACAACCCACGATCTTGAAGACGTTGAACAGTTGGCACAGGAAGTCATCATAATAAACCACGGAACAAAAGTTTTTGACGGCAATCTGCATAGTCTTAAAAATGTTCTTGGAGAAAAGAAAATAATCAGAATCACTCTGGAAAATTCGGCTCAGGTTGAAGATGCTGTTTCTAAAATAAAGGGCCTTCGTTTTCTGTCAAAAATTTCTGAACTGGAATACAGCCTCGAAGCAGATCTGACAGAGACAAAAACTCCAGTTCTTCTAAATGAAATTTCACGGGTTCTTCCATTAAAGGATATTTCAGTAAGTGAACTCCCAATGGAAGAAGTAATCACAAAAATTTATAATACATAATGAAAGAATCCTGAAGGAATATATCGATGGATCCACAGTCGAAATGCTTGCAAATTCAGGTAAAAGACAAGCCCTTATATAAATCAATGGGTTTTTGATGCAATGCTTCTGCAATGACAATAAATCTCTAAAGGGAAAAAAATGAAAATCAGTAAAGCAAACAAAGAAGAGGCTGCAAGAATTTTTGAATTTGTAAAAGCAGCTGTAAAGAAAATGTATGAACAGGGGATTCCACAGTGGGATGAAATTTATCCGACTCAGGATGATTTTGAAAGTGATGCCTCAAAAGATCAGCTCTATATTGTTCAGCTTGACGGGAAACCTGCTGCCTGCTTTACCTTAAACAAAGACTGCGATGAAGAATACAAGAACGGTACATGGGCTTACACAGGGGATGACTACATTGTGATTCATCGTCTCTGCGTAAATCCTGAATTCCAGAACCAGGAATTGGGCCGTAAGGTTTGCCTTGCAATTGAAGAACTTGTAAAGCCTCAGGGCGTTAAGGCCATCAAACTGGACTGCTTTACACAGAACCCATATTCACAGAAAATGTACCACAAGCTTGGTTACAGCGATGTAGGATTTGCGGACTGGAGAAAGGGCCGTTTTATTCTTATGGAAAAAGTTCTTTAATTTATTTGTCGATGTTCTTTACATAAAGGAAGCAGCTCTGATTGTCTTCAGAGTATTCCCTTGATGGCTTGATTTCCATAAGGACTTTTTTGAAGTCATTTCCAATAAGACGCTTGTACTGAATGCTTAGCTCTTTTGCGCCCGAATTGAAATGTTTTCTCATGAACTGAAGTTGGGTTTTTGAAAGATACTCTTCTACATCATCCTTGTGAATCTGGCCTGGTGTTCCATGTCCTAAGCCATAGGTATTAGCCGAGCATTTTTTGAATTTATCCTGCTGCTCATTTTTACAAAATAGTCCATGTTGTTTCCAACAAACAGACTGCACCATATGCACATGATTGCGGAAAGTGAAATTGTTCCTATAACGAAAACTGTTTTTTCTCCATCAATGACCATAAGCAGGATCATCAGTACTGTACAAAGCAGAAGTATGGAACCGGAAACCGCCCATTTGCGGAGAGAAATTTTTTCCTCATGGTGGCCATGGTAGTCAAGGTTTGAGGATTTGATTCCTTTCAGCACGGAACTGATTATCTTGGAATTTTCAGGTGAAGGCTGCGTGCTTTTTTCGCCAAGAATTTTTTCTGCCTTTGTAAGATTCCTTACGACGCTCCGGCATTCCCTGCAGAGAAGCAGATGGACAGAAAGTCCAAGAGGAATCCTTTCCTGTTTGTCCAGGCTGTAAAACTGCTCAAGATGATTTTCACAGTTTTTTTTCATAGTATGCCTCCATCAAAATCTTTTAACTTTTCTCCAAGAATTTTCTTGGCGCGAAAAACATTGGACTTTACCGTGTTCAGCGGAACTCCTGTGATTTCGCTTATCTGTGCGTAACTGTTTCCGTTGAAAAAAAACAGATTTATGCATTCCGCATATTGTTCAGGTAGCTGGGCAACAGCATTTCTGATGGCTTCCACAGCTTCCTTTGCCAATTGATGTTCTTCAGGTGTTTTATCGGGTGAAATGATTTCCATGGTGTCTTCAAGTGGTTCCGCCTGTCTTGTCCTGGTTTTCTCGTTCATGGCAGTGGTGAAAGCTATCCGTGTAAGCCATGTTGAAAAAAGGCTGTTCCCTTTGAATGACCTGAGGTTTGTGTAGACTTTTAGGAAAACATTCTGGCAAAAATCATCTATGTCCGATTCATTCCGGTAAAACCTGGCTCCAATTGAACGGACCCTGTTTTCGTGCAGCTGGATCAATTTCGCGAATGAAAGATTGTTGCCATCAAGAGTTTCTGAAATCAGTTTTGCATCTCGTTTTTTTGCAAAAAGATGTTCAATCTCTTTCCCAAGATGTTTTCCCATTTTGAAAGATTATTTCTGTTCAGGATAGACCTTGTAGAAAATGAGAAGTGTGATTCCAAGTGCCAGCGGAACAAGTCCACCGAGGATCGCAAAGGACCTTGGCTTGAGCAGAAGGAAGACTCCCGTTATCACGATTCCGACTCCCAGCAGACAAAGACCTGCAAAAAGTGAAAAAATCTCAAGGTTGAAGACAGTTTCCTTGAAGGTTTCGTTTATGATTTTCAGTTTGTTTTCCCTGTGCTTCCAGAGAAGCGCAAAGAAAGCAATGATGGCTGCGAATGTAATTCCGACGATTGGAACAATAGAAATGATGACTTCTGCAACGTGTGAAATTTCCTTTTCCATAATGAAAGTTCCTTTTGTTTTGAGTATTGCTCAAAAATTATTGAGTCTCTTCATTATATTGGACACAGATTTCTTTGAAAAGTTGCAGTTTCATCGATTGTTTTTTTTTCCGCGGTTTTCAACAGAAGTTGTTTTCCTTGACGATCCGCAGAATGAAATAGCCGAATTTTTCCGCCTTGTTTTCGCCGATGCCGTAGCAGTCAAGCAGCTGTCTTTCTGTCATCGGTTTTTTCTGTGCGATATCCATTATGGTCCTGTCACCGAAAATTACATAAGGCGGAATTCTTAGTTCTTCCGCGGCCTTCTTTCTCCATTTCTTGAGTTCGCCTGCGATGACCTGTGAAATTTCATCCATCGCAACTTTTTTCTGCGCTGGTCTGGTTGTTTTTGGCGCTCTGACCCTTACAGGTTTTGGAAAGCTTTTAAAGCCGGAACTCTGTTCTGCCTGCCTTGCTTGCCCAGCCTTGTCGGCTGCCTTTATGAGTCTGACCTGTGGCTTCTGCGCAGAATTTTCCATCATGCACAAATCGCAGCAGCATGCCTTGCTTTCCTTTTCTGCATCAGGAGAAAGAGTTTCTCCAAAATAGGAAAGCATTGTTTTTCTTCTGCATACTGTGCTTTCCGCATATCGGATCATGCCCTGCAAAAGTTTTTCCGCCTTTGTGGAATCCGCAGCCTCGTTGAAAAAGTATCGGATCTTTCGTATGTCCGCAGGACTGTAGAGCAGAAGTGCTTCGGCAGGCAAACCGTCGCGACCGGCTCTTCCGATTTCCTGGTAATACTGTTCGATTGATTTTGGCATGTCATAGTGAATCACCCAGCGCACATCGGGCTTGTTTATTCCCATTCCGAATGCAACGGTTGCGACCATTATGTCGGCTTTGTCCTGTATGAACGCTTTCTGGTTTCTGGCCCTGACGGCATCGCTTAGACCTGCGTGATAGTTGAGTACCTTGAGTCCTTTACGCTGAAGTTTTTCAGCTACCTCATCAACCTGTTTCCTTGAGAAGCAGTATATGATTCCGCTTTCATCAAGATGGTCTCCGATGAAATCATAGACCTGCTGGATTGGATCGGTCTTGGGTTCCACACCGAGAAAAATATTCGGTCTGTTGAAACTGGCAACCAGAATGTCCGGATTGTCCATGTCCAGGTTTTTTACAATGTCATTCTGAACCTGTCTGGTGGCTGTTGCGGTCAGTGCAAGGAAAACTGCGTTTGGAAATTCTTTCCTTGCCTTTGAAATTTCAAGATAGTCCGGTCTGAAGTCATGGCCCCATTCGCTGAGGCAGTGAGCTTCGTCGATGGTTATGCAGTCAACCTTTACGCTGGAGTTGTGGAGTATGGAACGTATTCTTTCCGTGTTCAAGCCTTCAGGTGAAACGTAAAGAAGTTTTATCTCTCCTTTGCGGATCCTGTCGCAATAGTTTTTGTACTGGGGCCATTCAAGCGAAGAGTTTAAATATACAGCCGGAACTCCAAGGGTCTCCAGCTGCTGAACCTGGTCCTGCATTAAGGCAATGAGTGGAGATACCACAACTGTAAGTCCGCTGCCAAGTAGGGCAGGTATCTGATAGCACAGGGATTTTCCACCTCCCGTCGGCATGACTGCAAGGGTATCACGTCCTGAAAGGACGTTCTGGATCACCTGTTTCTGCATGTGTCTGAAACTGTCATAACCGAATACGGTTTTCAATATATGTTCAGGAGTTTTTGTGTAATGTGGAAAATCCATTTCTTCCTCTTTGAAAATCAGTCCTGTTTCTTCTGCAAACCTTAGTGAAACACTGCGGACAGACTCCATAAGCCATTTGTATTCTATGCCATCCAATATAGTACCCTTTTATGAAAGTGAAAAGATTCTCTTGCACAAGCAAAAAAAATCTGATATATTTTTCTTCGCGCATGCCGGATTGGTGGAATGGTAGACACGAAAGACTCAAAATCTTTTGCGCGCAAGCGTGTTAGAGTTCAAGTCTCTAATCCGGTATACAGCTCCCTTGGTTTCTGAGGGAGCTTTTTTTTACCCGTATGACTGCTCAGCAAACAATTGTCGAAGCACCTCGAAGGATTACTTTGCGCACAGGATTGCTGAGCGTAGTCGAAGCATCT
>JAEDDW010000074.1 GCA_016293645.1 Treponema sp.
ATATATAATTACCCATTTTATGTCAATAGCAAAAACAAAAAAATCATTATTTTTTTTCATATTTTTGCAAAGACTGCAACTACTGCTCTTCCCTTGATTTGTTTTCGAATTTCGTGTAGTTGGAAAGGAAGATGACATCGACATCACCAACAGGACCGTTACGCTGCTTTGCGACAATGATCTTTCTCTGCTGGACAGGATCATAGCCTTCATTGGTCTCCTTGTTTGCCTTTCTGTCACCATGAATGAACATGACGACGTCGGCATCCTGTTCAATCGAGCCAGAACCACGGAGCTGAGCAAGATTAGGTTCATCACCTTCTGCAGCACGGGCAACCTGGCAGAGGACAACAATTGGAATGTCAAGCTCACGGGCAAGGCTTTTGAGCGACTTTGAAATGGCGGACTGCTGTTCAAACATCTGCGCATCTGGATTTTCACTTGTAATGAGACCGATATAGTCTATGAAAATAATCTCAACCTTCTGGTTTACCTTCATTCGTCGCGCCATGGCACGGATATCCAGAAGCTTCATGTTTGGTACATCTACGATATACAAAGGTGAATTGTAGACAAGACCTGCAGCATCCTGAATCTTCTTGAAATCCTCAAGCTTAAGCATACCGTTACGGATCTTCTTACCGGAAACGCGGGCAACCTGGGAAACAAGACGCTGTCCTATCTGGAGGCCAGACATTTCAAGACTGAAGAATCCGCATGGAATTTCACGCTCAATGGCAATGTGCTGCATCATTGAAAGTGCCAGAGCTGTCTTACCCATGGAAGGACGGGCACCGATGATGATCATTTCACTGTTCTGAAAGCCGGAAGTCATGCTGTCAAGTTCCGTAATTCCGGAAGGAATGCCAGAAAATGCGCTCTTGTTCTTGTACCTCGTGTCGATCATCTGAATCGTCTGAGGCATGATGTCTGTCATTGAATAGACTTTGGTAGTCTGATTTCCGTCGGTAAGGCGGAAAATTTTCTGTTCCGTCTCTTCAAGGATTTTCCTGCTGTCCTTGGTGTCATCAAAGCTTTCAGACTTGATTTCAGCTGAGAGGGAAATCAAATTTCGTCTGGTGGATTTATCCTGAACAATTTCGGCATAATGGCCCACGTTGGCTGCCGTCGGAACAACATCAGTCAGGGAAGAAACATAGGCAATTCCGCCTGCTTTCTCCAGGTTGCCGTTTTTCTTAAGGTCGTCTATAAGAGTAAGAAGGTCACCGCGAATACCGGCAGTAAAAAGATGCATCAGAGATTCAAAAATGACCTGATTCTGGGGACTGTAAAAATTATCAGCCCTCAAATACTGAACAACGTCATTGACTGAACTCCAGTCAAGCAAAAGTGCGCCTAAAGTTGCCTGTTCCGCTTCAAGGCTATGTGGCGGAATCTTGTCCTTAAAATCCATAGGTTGCAATTATACACGAAAGCAGGTTCCACTTCAAATAAAAAAAATAAAACCCGGACATCATACAGACATCCGGGCTTCATCATAAAGAAAAAATGGAATTATTCAGCCTTTGCTTCAGCTGGAGCTTCTTCCTTTGCTTCCTTTTTTTCTGCAGCAGCCTTCTTAGCTTCAAGTTTCTTTGTTTCTTCAGAAACCTGACCTGTTACGACTACCTTTACTTCTGCAAAAGAACCTTCATAGAGGTGAACCTTAGCTGTGAAGTTACCAACATTCTTGATTGTGCTGCCAGGAATTTCGATCTTCTTGCGTTCGATTTCGAAACCGTTCTGAGCATAGAAGTTCATGAGTGTTACAGAAGTAACAGCACCAAAGAGCTTGCCGTTGCTTCCTGCTGGCATTTCAAGCTTAACTTCAAGAGCTTCAAGCTTGTCCTTGAGGCTTGCTGAATCCTTGCGCTTCTGTTCCTTGCGAGCTTCAATTTCTTCCTTCTTTGTTTCGAAGTAAGCAAGAGCTTCTTCTGTACATGGTACAGCAAGTCCGCGTGGGAAAAGATAGTTGCGGAAGTAACCCATTGCAACATTCTTTACATCACCCATTTCACCAACGTGTTTAACATCATCATTAAGAATAACTTTCATTTTCGAGCTCCTAAAAAGTATAACAGCTTTGCCGGGAGTCGGCAAAACCGAATTATTTTGGTTTTATCCTGTACAGGCCGACCGGATTAGTCAGCTACGTAAGGAAGAAGACAAATTGCGCGTGCACGCTTGATTGCAACTGCAACCTGCTTCTGGTGCTTTGCACATGTACCTGTGATGCGGCGTGGGAGAATCTTACCGCGTTCTGTTGTAAAGCGGCGGAGTCCATCTGCATCCTTGTAGTCGATTTTTGCCTTGTTTGAACAGAAACGGCATACCTTCTTGTGGAAGAAAGCCTTGCCCTTTCCGCGTCCACCACGAACTTCGTCTTCGCGGCCAGAATCCTGCAACTGTTCCTGAGTTGCGTTTGTATTTTCGTTTACAGCTTCCATGTTTTCGTCTGCCATAGTATTGCTCCTTATAAGAGTATTTTTTTGTACCTTCTAAAAATTAGAATGGAATGTCTTCAGAGAATCCCGAAGAATCACCGCCAAAGGAATCATTCATATCGAAACCACCCATAGGTGCACTCTGGTTTGAAGGCTGTGAATAGCTTGGGCGCTGCTGATATCCCCCATTGAAATCAGATCCAGCTCCTCCAGAATATCCGCCACCGTTTCCGCCATTGCCACCAAGCAGTTCAACTGAGTCAGCAACAATAACAACTCTGCTCTGCTTCTGACCGTCTTTTTCCCAGCGGTTCTGTCTCAAAGAACCCTGAACTGCAATCTGCTTTCCTTTTGTAAGATATGGCTTAACAGCCTCTGCGCCCTTTCCGAAGTATGAAACATCAAAAAAATGAGCTTCACTGACCCACTGGTCACCTTCTTTCTTGCTGCGGTTGACAGCAATAGACATAGAAGCAACGGCATTTCCATTATTCATGTACTTTAATTCAACATCTCTTGTGAGACGTCCAACGATGACTACTGAATTGATGTCAGAACTTGCCATAGCTTACTCCAGGATTTAGATTATGCGTTTTTTTCTTCTACAAGTACAAAAAGATACTTAAGAAGGTTGTTGTTGAACTTGAACTGAGCGTCCATTTCTACGATCTTTGATGGATTTGCCTTGATTGTAAGAAGAACAAATCTTCCGCGCTTCTGACGCTTTACTTCATAAGTGAGGTCGCGGTCACCGTATGGTTCTTCCTTTTCGATCTCTGCGCCAAAATTTGCAAGGTCTGCCTTAAGAGCTTCAAGACCAGCCTTGTACTTATCCTCTTCCAAAGGATAAATTGTCATAAGTTCATACTTTCTCATTTGTATGGTCTCCTTATGGTCTAAAATGGGAACTGCGTACGCAATTCCAAGGGGTAAGAGATATTATCATTTTGAATTGTTTTGGTCAATGTCAAAAACCAAATCCATCATCAATTGCCACAGACTGAACTATTCCACGTCCTGGGCAATCTGTTCAGGAAGAAGCCTGTTTTCTCTGAGCAGTTCCTGTACGTCGAAGCGGTCTATGAATTCCTTTTTAAGACCTGGGCAAAGAACTTTTACATCACTGTCGCCGTAGAATGCTGCGATTTTCTGTCCAAAACCGCCGTCAAGAATTCCGTCTTCCAACGTAACAACAAGTCTGTGGTTCTTTTTGAGATCTTCAAGAAGATCAGCATCAAGACCAGTCTAATATCTGGCAAAGAAACAAGACTGACTCGCTAGATAACAAAGCAAGTCGGTCTTGTTATCGTTCCCAATTGTCGTGATTTCTATTTTTTGTTTGTTTTATAGCATTAGATTTTAAGCAAATTCTTACATCCGGATCTGATTTTTTAGAATATTACAGAGTAATTCTGCTCGTTCCTGGGAAATATTTATATTTTTCGATAAAAGATTTTTTAAATATACATCAATTCCAGACAAATTATTTATTTCTAATTTGTCATAATATTTTTGGCAAGGAAGTCTTTGTAACTGTTCATTAAAAGTCTTATAAAATGGTTTTGATTTTAATTGCTTAATTTCATTTTCAAAATTGATTTTTAATACAGGTACAGAAACATGATGAAGCATAGATGTACCAGAATCAAAGATTGGCGCACAGCCTTTCCATTCAAGAGTTTCAGGATCTCTAAGAAAACCAAAATTATTAAGATGTCTATCAGTGTTAAGAATCATAGAATCAAGAATAAGCATTTTGCATAAATGTTCCTCTATTTCGTTCCTATTCATCCCAAGTTTTTCGCAACAATTTAAGATATGCTGGAATACTGATTCATTATTACTGATTGGTAATGAATTATAAACATATAGGGCACTTACAAACTCTGTATTGCTATCTGCAAAATCTTTACATGCTGAATAATATTTGTGATTCTGCTCAACGATTTTATATTCAACATGTGGGATATTTAGTCTTCTGCAAATTTCTGATGCAAGAACTTCGTTAAACGGTTCTTGTTGTTCTGTACCACTTCCTCCTTTAATCAAAACTCTTTTTCCATTGTCAATTATCCATTTTTTCTGGAGCCATCCGTCAGAAGTATTATCTGGAGAAATAAAACTTATATTACTTATATTTTGAAAGTCAAGATTTCCAAATAAAGCTTTTCCGACATCTTCGGAAAATGAATTTTCATAGAAATTTATTTCATCCCACTTGATATCAGCATTTATCGGTCTTGCCCAATAAGTATCAGAAAGGCTCAGACCATAGGCTCTTGTGATAAGGTCATCAGTAGTAAGATTTCCGAGTGATTCCAAAGCTTCCTTAAGACCTTGTCGGCTTGAAGGAATCGATCTTCCTTTCCACCAGGATCGAAACTGCTCATTTATGCTTACACCTTTTTGATAATCCCTAAAAACACCAATTGGACAATGTTCTTTGTTTAAAATATCTATAATTTCAAGGAAGTAAGAATCATTCAATCTAAAGTGTAGTACAGGAATATTTTTATGAAATAGACAGTATACAGAATTCAAATTCTCCTCCTTTAGTTATAATTTCATGTTTTGTCAATAACTGTATTAGCCTTTATTTTAATTGTCAATAAAGTTCAGCTGCATCAGTTTCCGAAATCAGAATACCGAATTTAATGAGAATCCAGTAATTCACTCAAACTGAAAATACATATTCTAAGGTGCCCGGGCACCTTGAAATTGCGGTCAGAAGCAGTTTTTTTTAATTTAGGCATATTCCAAGTCAAAAAAAATAACGCTCCAAGGGCCTCCCGGAGCGTTATACAGGTACTCATAGTGTCCTTTAATACACGTTTCACACTTGTTTGGTCTTCTGCCAGTAACAAGCCTTTCCACAGAAGTATTCAGAGCCTGCGCAATACGATACGCAACAGCAACTGACGTAAATTTACAGAAAACATATACTATTTTACTAAAATTTGCCGAAGATAATTAACATAAACGTCAATTACTTAGTGAGAAAATCAAAATCTAATTGAGAATAAAACAAAACTAACCTAATATTTACATATTAGGTTTCAAAAACAAACGAGATGTTTACATTTTGTTAACAAACTAACAGTCTAAGCTTTATCACTCAGAAAGTTAGTTGTTATCAAGTTTTTTTTCGGGACAACAGGATTCGAACCTGCGACCCTCTGGTCCCAAACCAGATGCGCTACCAGCTGCGCTATGTCCCGTAACTATGGGCGGTGAGAGGATCGAACTCCCGACATTCTGGGTGTAAACCAGACGCTCGTACCAGCTGAGCTAACCGCCCTTAGAAAGTAAGAAGATACTACATAATATTAATATTTATGTCAATAGCAATTTCTAAAATTTGCATTTTTTTTCAAAAAAAATCAGCAGTTATCCGGAGACGAAAAAAGGCCACCTGAAAAGGTGACCCTGAACGTTTGTGAACCCCACAGATTATTTCTTGTTTACGAGATCCTTGAGTGCCTTTCCTGGCTTGAACTTTGGAGTCTTTGAAGCTGCGATCTTGATCTTTTCTTTTGTCAATGGGTTGATGCCTTCGCGTGCAGCTCTCTTTGCAACTGTGAATGTTCCGAATCCAATAAGCTGAACATCATTTGACTTTGAAAGTTCCTTAGAAACAATTGTTGTAAAAGCTGCAAGAGCCTTTTCTGTGTCCTTTTTTGTAAGACCTGTTTCTTTTGCCATCTTGTCAATCAATTCTGATTTGTTCATTTTTATCTCCACTTTGTTTGTTTATGCACCAAATGTTTTAGGAAGTGCATTAAATGGAATTATATTATACTTTGGCCTATTAATCTAGTAAAATCTTAAAAAAATGCATGGTTAAATTATGCTGTCTTAAAGAAAAACTGTGTGCTAGAATGGTTCCATGAAAATAAAAATTCCGCCCTTCATAAAGGAAAATGACACCATAGGAATCACTGCCCCATCATTCGGCTGCGCAACGGAACCCTACATCACAAAATTCAAGACCGCAAAAAAAATTCTTGAGGACAAAGGATTTAAAATAAAAGCTGGAGAAACAGTATTCAAGTGCGACGGCAAGGGAATTTCCACGGAACCTTCTGAATGCGCGAAAGAACTGGTGGAATTCTACACGGCGGAATCAGTTCCGGCTGTAATATCTGCTGGCGGCGGAGAAATGATGTGCGAGACCGCAGGCCTGGTTGACTTTCATAAACTAAGGGAATGTGCTCCCAAATGGTACATGGGCTACTCGGACAACACGAATTTCATTTTTCCACTGGTAACGATTTCACATACTGCGGCAATCTATGGCCCATGCATCGGCGGATTCGGAAAGAAATGGGAACAGAGTGAATCTGATGCGTTTGATCTTCTGTGCGGAAAAATTTCTTCCGTCAAAGGTTATGAAAAGTTCCAGAGACCGGAAGACGATGTGGATCCTGAAGGAGACTTTGCAGACCATACCTATTCCCTCACCGCTCCTAAAATTCTTTCATCCTTTATTCCACAAGGCGGAACTCTCGCAAGCGCAGGCAATAAGACCATCGAATTTGAAGGCATGCTTCTTGGCGGCTGTCTCGACGTCCTTGCAAATCTCTGCGGAACAAAACTTGACTGCATGAAGGAATTCAATGCAGACCTTGGAGACGAAAAGATCATATGGGTTCTGGAAAGCTGCGATGCAAATCCAATGGAAATCAGACGACAGATATGGCATCTCAAAAATGCCGGATGGTTTGAAAGGACTGCTGGATTCCTGATAGGCAGACCACTATCTTCCTTTGAGAAGGAAATGATGGGAGTCGACCAGTACAATGCCGTCACTGACATACTGGGAGATTTCAATGTTCCTGTCATAATGGATTGCGACATAGGACACATTGATCCTGCCATGCCCCTTGTCATGGGGGCCAGATCTAAAGTCAAAGTGGAAAAAAATGACATCGCCATCGAGTTCAGCATATCCTGAATTTGCCTTCATTATCCTTAATAAAATTTAAGATTTTGGAGTTTTTTCAGCAAATTAAGTTGAAATCTGCGGAAAGTATACTATAATTTGTTGTATCATGGGAGTTTTGGACAACAATAAGGATTTCTTAAAGCAGAACGTTTCTCAAATCAACGGCAAAGTCCAGAATGTGTATTTCTGTCTGAATTTTCTTCCAATGGCCCTTTTTCTTGGAAACGTCTTTGAGGCATGGGAAATTCCAAACACGTACCTGCTGAAGATCCAGGTCCTTATATCCTCACTTTCACTTGTGAATTTCCTCGTGTATAAGTTCTTAGACCTTCCGGATTTTACGAAATACCTTGGAATATTCAGCTGTACAACCATCGTCTCGATCATCGCCGCCAATGGAAGGGTCGGTATCTACATATCCTATGGATTTTTTCCTTTTCTGGCTTCCCTTTATTACAGCAAAAAGTGCACAAGGATCGTTTCACTCTACAGCTGGATTGCCATGATGGTTTCCATGTACATCAAGACCAGATTCATAAAGCAATGCGAGCCGTTTACTGCAGAAATCTATACGCCAGATGTTTTTTTCATACGATACACCATAGGTTTTTCCATGGAACTTTTCTTTGTTCATCTCCTTGCCATGGTAATGACAAAGATGGGCCGCAAAAATCTTGACAGCCTCATCCAGCATATCGACACTGCAAATGTAATGAACATTACCCTGGCGGAAAAAAATGTCGAACTTGAGGAAAACCAGAGCAAAATATTCAAGTTTGTCTCAAAAATCCTCAACAGCCATGACATGTTTACCGGAAACCACGTCCTTCATACCCAGACCTATGTTGGAATCATAGCCCGTGAGCTTCAGGAAACAGGACATTACCTTGCGGATCTTACGGACGACAAGATAAACATGCTCTGCAACGCAGCCCTTCTCCATGACATCGGCAAGATCCACATTCCGGAGGGAATTCTCAACAAACCTGGAAAATTTACTCCACAGGAATTCGACATAATGAAAAGCCATCCGGAAGAAGGAAAGAAAATTCTTGAAGTTCTTCCACCAATCGCAGACGGAAAATTCAACAGGGTTGCTGAAGATGTCTGCCTTTACCATCATGAAAAATGGGATGGATCTGGATATCCTTATGGTCTTTCAGGAACTGATATTCCTTTGTTTGCAAGAATCATGGCGGCAGCGGATGTTCTCGACGCCCTTTTAAGCAGACGCCTTTATAAGCAGCCTATGGACATAGACAAAGCTATGGAAATTTTCCGTGAACTTAAGGGGATTCAGTTTGAGCCTTGCATTTCCGATGCTGTCCTTGCAAGAAGAGATACATTTGAAAACTGCGACAACTTCTTCAAGCAGGAAGAAGAAAAGAACAACGTCACGGAACTTGCCTGGTGGAAGCGCTACCACGAATACCTAGACAGCCAAAAGCAATGAAACATCAAGAGACCCATACACGAAGCCACCGTATTCCATAAAAGAATACCCGAAGTGTATAAACACTTCGGGCGGCGAAAGTTACTGAAAAGTAAAGATTACTCGGAAACAAGGCTTTCAGACATCTCTAAGAAGCCTTTCACGAAGTCCCCTTACTTGATGAAAGCATTCCCGAAGTGTTTATACACTTCGGGCGGCGAAAGTTATTGGAGCTAAAGATTGCTAAACCACAAAGCTTTCGCCGTGGCTCTTCGTGGGGCGAAAGTTATTAAAGGTGAAGATTACTAGGGAACAAAGCTTTCGC
>JAEDDW010000075.1 GCA_016293645.1 Treponema sp.
ATTTTTCCTTTGCTTAGATTTTTTATCATTTCTTTCATATCATCAAGTTCACTTGCATGGATTTTCCCGGAAAGTCTGACACCGGTTGCAAACTCTTCCGTCAGATCGCTGATATGAAAAACTTCGATTTTTCTCTTTATTGTTTCATAGATTCCCCAGTCACATTCAAAAGAGAACTGGGAACGTTCAATGTATTCTTCAGTTTCGCAAAGGGCAAGAACTTCCTTTACGCTGTCACCGTAGGCTTTTACAAGGCCACCTGTCCCAAGCAGGGTACCGCCAAAATATCTTGTAACTGTAACAAGGATGTTTGTGATTCCACTACCCTTGAGAACATCAAGCATGGGTCGACCTGCGGTTCCGCTGGGCTCACCATCATCACTCATGCCACAGGCTTCTGCCTTGAGTCCGCAGATAAAGCAATGGCACACATGGGTTGCATCACTGTAGCGCAACTTCTGCTCATGAAGTTTTTCACGAGCTTCAGCCTGGGTAGTCACAGTGAAAACTTCCGCAATGAAACGTGAACCTTTTATGTTGATTTCATTTACAGGATTATTGAGCAGAACTTTCATTTTCTTTCCGTTCAATCATTCCGTTTACACTCAAAAGAGAATAGTAATACACAGGAATACTTGCATAAGCTTTTGCGAGAATAGTGTACTCATGTATAAAAGCAAAGAATCCAATAATCATTGAAAATATGGTGCTTAAAGAAGATGCTGCCGAGGAGATTCTTGAATTGATGAATACAAGTATGACAATGAAAAAAACATTCTTGAAGCAGATGCTGATCACAAAGCCAATGTAATGGAAATAATTTCTGCCCATGAGGGACAGGCTTTTCACAATGGCAGAGGCAACAGAAATTTTTTTGTCATCTAAAAGTATGTTCCATGTAAACAAAAAGGGTATGGAAATGAAAATCGCAGAGACAAAAAATACGAAACAAAAAACAAGGGCAAGAGAAGCTGCCCTGACGAAATTCACGGTCTGCTGTTCAGTTCCGTCGTCAAGGAAATAATCAGAGGCAAGCATAAAAATTCTGTCCTTAAAAGTAAGGATCACAAACAAAGCAAGAGCCGCACTGATGGCAAAGATGATTGAAAAGACAAATGCCGCACCAAAAGATCTTCTTGTTCTATCCCTGAATCCTGAAGTAAAGACGCGCATGACATCACGCCTGCCAAGAACAACCTTTGTGAAAAAATTGATGATGCCGTACATGAAGACAAAGGTTGTCCACACGACACCACCGGTAAGAAGCAATGAAATTCCTATTGCAAGATACGAAGGTCTGCTGCCAGCCGTACTCACCATGGGAGACATGGTCACGCTGAACACGAATGACTGGACGAGATGGAAAAGCAGGATCACAAAAACACATTTGCTCAGCTGCTGTGAAAGACGTACTCGCACAACTTCCTGCATGCGTCTATATTCAGGTCGGATTAGTTTTCTCATAGACCGAGGCTTCCCTGTGGATCTGCAGATTCAACGGAAACAGATTCCACTTCCTTTGTATCGAGACGGACACCGCCAGCCTTAAGTCCCTTCTCCTCAAAATTCTGGGCCTTGAAATCCTGGGTCAAAGTCTTGATGCGAGGCTTCTTTACATAATTGAGGGTAAACTTGAATTTTTCCCTTGTGTCAACGTGAAGAACTTCCATTCCGTCCGGAGCAAAACTGTAATCACGGTTCATGATCCAGCCGGCGATTCGGCAGCGTTTGATGTAGCACTGCAGTGTCTTTGGATCGCGATAGATTACAGTGAACAGAACCTTGTTTATGATTTCCTTTTCAGCGTAGTTGCAATAGAACATTCCCTGGTCAACGAAAGTTTTTTCTGCCACATCCTGGACACCCCAGATACCAGTCTTGCGCACAATGAGGATTCTGTCGTATGGAGTAACCTTGATGATTTCACGACCACCTGAAACCTTTGTTCCAAGATAGCCCTTCTCATCATAACGAAGCGGAATATCGCGCTTGACAACTGTCTTGACGTCAACAGCACTGAAGGTTGTCACTGTCGTCTGGCGTTCAAGACTGAATGGTTTGTCATTTTCCTGAGCTTCCTTTTCAAGCTTGCGGAATTTTTCAACCATCGAGTTGAGGTATTCAACAGCGCAAGAAGTAAGGTTCTTGAGCTTGCGGGCGATTTCCTTGAGGCGGTCATTGATGGCCTTTACGGTCTCCCGGTTTTTGTTGATGTCAAAAAGTGATATGCGTCGGATTGGAATCTGCAAAAGGTGTTCCACATCCTCGTCCGTAATGTCACGGACAAGTTCATCCTTGAATGGAACGAATCCCTTGTAGACGGCCTTATAGACATCTTCCTGAGTCTTCTGGGTTTCAATTGCCTTGTAGATGCGCTCCTCAATGAAGATACGCTCGAGAGTGCGCATGTGAAGTTCATCAGTGAGCTTGCCGCGTTCAAATTCAAGCTCGTCCTTGATGATGGCGGTAAGTTTCTTTGCATAATACTTGATGATTTCAGTTGCAGTCATGACCACAGGCTGATTGTCCTTGATTACAAGCATCTGACATGAAATTGATTTTTCGCAGTCAGTATATGCATAAAGGGCATCGACAACATCCTTGGAGTAGACACCACGAGGAAGCTTGATTTCAATGTTACAGTGGTCAGTGGTAAAGTTTTCTACGGAACTGATCTTTATCTTGCCTGCTTTATAGGCAGCGTCGATGGAATCAAGAAGCGCCTTTGCATTGGTATCAAGAGGAAGTTCAGTGATTACGATTTTCTTTTCATCGCTTGTGTCAAACTTTGCACGTGTAACGATTTTTCCGTTTCCATCGTTGTAGTTGCTTACATCTATGAGACCACCCGTCGCAACATCAGGGAGAACGGCAAATGGTTCCCCCTTGAGACACTTGATTTCCGCATCGATGACTTCAAGAAGGTTGTACGGAAGGATCTTTGTGCTCATTCCGACTGCAATGCCTTCGGCTCCAATCAAAAGAACAACAGGAAGCTTTGCACGGTAAACTTCCGGCTCAAGGCTACGTCCGTCATAGTTTGGAACGTAGTGGGTGATGTTTTTGTTTGTTACAAGGAATTCCTTTGCGATGGGAAGAACGCGGCATTCAATGTAACGCCCTGCCGATGCACCGTCGCCAGTGAACTTGTTGCCGAAGTTTCCCTGTTTGTCGATGAAGATTTCCTTGTTGGCAAGGTTTACCAGAGCCCCGTAAATGGAAGCATCACCATGGGGATGGTATTCCATGGCGCGTCCGACGACATACTGAACCTTCTTGAAAAGTCCGTCATTCACTTCAAAAAGAGTGTGCATGATGCGGCGCTGAACAGGCTTGAGTCCATCCTCAAGGTCAGGAATCGCACGGTCGCGGATAACATACGAAGCGTATTCTATGAAGTTCTTGTCAAATATATTCTTTACAAAAGCCACAATTTCTCCTTAAGGGGAGTCCCCCTTAATAATCCCCCTTTCTTTGAGGGGAGAGGAACCCCCTACTCGGAAGCGAGGGTTTCTCTCCCCTCAAACTCCCTTCTCTTCCCGGCACCGCTTAGGGCTCTGCCCTAAGAACCCGACGAGAAACATCAGGCATCAATCTCTGCATTTGAAAGCAGGTTCTTTTCGATGAACTTGCGGCGCTCCGGTGTGTTCTTACCCATGTAGAAGGCAAGAAGCTGCGGAATAATCTTGAGCTGGCTTACTTCAACCGGAGTAAGACGGATCGTTTCCGGCGCAATGAACTGCTTGAATTCACTTGGGTTGATCTCACCGAGACCCTTGAAGCGGCTTGTCTCACTGCCCTTTCCAAGTTTTTCCTGGGCTGCATCACGTTCCGCCTCAGAATAGCAGTAGATGTTCTCTTTCTTTGTGCGCACGCGGAACAACGGAGTCTCCAGAATGAACACGCGTCCCGTAGTCACAAGTTCCTCAAAGTAGCCGAGGAAGAATGTAAGAAGCAGATTGCGGATATGGAAACCGTCGTTATCGGCATCAGTTGCGATGACGATCTTTGAATACTTGAGGTTTTCCGCGCTGTCTTCGATACCAAGGGCGCACATGAGCTGATGAAGCTCATCGTTGTTGTAGATGTCGCTTTGACGCTTTCCATACATGTTTTCAGGCTTACCCTTGAGACGGAATATAGCCTGATTGCCCGCATCTCTTGAGTGGGTCATTACACCTGCCGCAGAATCTCCCTCAGTGATGAAGATCATGGAATCCTCACCCTTTGGTCCATCTTCGAGATGATATTTGCAGTCATCAAGTTTAGGAATGCGGATGCTCATTTTCTTTGCCGCTTCCTTCTGCTTCTTTTTTACGTCTGCAAGTTCCGTGCGCATCTTTTCATTGTGCTCGATCTTCTGCTTGATACGCTCGGCTGCCTTTGGATTTTTATGGAGCCATGCATCAAGGCCTGACTGAGTTTCCGCAACAATCCAATCCTTGATGTCCGTGTTTCCAAGCTTGTTCTTTGTCTGGCTTTCAAACACTGGATCCTTGATCTTGACGAGAACTGCCGCAGTCATACCTTCGCGGATATCTTCCGGAGCATAGTTCACACCAAAGAAGTCGCGTATTCCGTTTCTGAAACCTTCCTTGAAGGCCGCAAGATGGGTTCCGCCGTCAGATGTATACTGTCCGTTTACAAATGAGAAATAGTTTTCGCCGTAAGCATTTGTATGGGTGAATGCAAATTTCAAATGATCACCGTCGTAATCGCCTATTTCATAGAGAGGTGCAAGTTCGTTCTGCTTTGAATCGTCCGTTCCGCCAAGTTCCTTATTTAAAAGATCAAGAAGTCCCCTGTCGCTTTTGTATTCAACTCCGTTGAGCTTGAGTGTAAGTCCCGGGTTAAGGTAGGCATAGTTCCACATCCTTTTTTCGACATATTCCATGTTGAACATGTACTTGCCGAAAATCTCTTCATCAGGTACGAATTCAAAGTATGTTCCGTTTTTCTGAGGATTCTTGAGGGCTCCTGTCTTCTGGGAGATGAGCTTGCCTTTCTCAAAGACTGCATCGGTACATTTTCCGTCGCGGACTGAAACTACGCGGAAGAATGAAGAAAGGGCATTTACAGCCTTTGTACCGACACCGTTCATTCCGACTGAGAACTGGAAAACATCGTCGTTGTATTTTGCACCGGTGTTGATCTGGCTTACGCATTCAACGACCTTTCCAAGAGGAATGCCACGTCCGTAGTCGCGAACCTTTACACGGCCGTCTACTACGGAAACCTCAATCTGTTTACCGAAGCCAACGATGAATTCATCAATCGAGTTGTCGATCACTTCCTTTATGAGAACGTAGATACCGTCATTTTCATTATTGCCATTACCAAGACGTCCGATGTACATTCCGGATCTAAGGCGGATGTGCTCAAGGGCATCAAGATGCTTGATCTTGTCGTCACCGTAATCCTGGACTTCCTTCTTTTCACGCTGGCTTGCAGGATCTATCTGCTTTGCTGCGGCAAGTTTCTTTTCTGCATCCTCAGCCTTTGTCGCTGCCTTGAGGACACCCTTGTCTTCTGCCGAAGCCTTCTTTGTCTTCTTTACAGTTTTTGCATTGGCCCATGCACTGAATTTTTCCGGTTCAGCTTTTGATGCCGTCGGTTTTGCGGCAGCTTTAGAAGCAGCCTTGGAAGCCACTGTTTTTGCAGATGCCTTTACAGGAGATTTTGCCTCAGTTTTTGCAGCAGCGGTCTTCTTTGCAGCAGTCGCTTTTACAGACGATGCTTTTTTTGCTGCAGACGCAGCCTTACCAGCCCCAGTCTTCTTTGCAACCGGAGTTGCTTTCTTTTCGATTTTTCCACCCATGGAATTTATTCTATTGTAAGTTGTGATTTTTTTCAATAAAATGCTATCTTATTATAGAACACAATTAAGGGGATAAACTTTGATTTACTATCTTGGTGGCATGCTCAAGGAATTCTGGGGACCAGCCAGACTTCTTCAGTCATATGCAGTACTTATCGGTCTTGCTCTCTACACTGGTTTCGCACTTGTAAAATTCATTCTTCCAAAACTTTATAAATTTCTTCCTTCTGACAGAGGCCGTGAATTCACATTGACAAAGGAGACTGCGAAGGGAAAGCCAACCGGTTCCGGAGTGGTTTTCATAACAGTCTTTGCAATCCTTTCAGTTCTTTTTGCACCCCTTGATTATCTCCAGTCAGGAATACTGATCCTCACCTGGTTCATGATGCTTACCGGATATCTTGATGACCGCAGCGAAAAAGGATGGGGGGAATACCTCAAGGCTTTTCTTGACCTGGTGATCACTGTAGCAGCGTCATTTCTCCTCATGCATTATCTTTCTTCAAATTCTGCAGACGGAACTCTTTCATTCTGGTTTCCTTTCTTTGCAAAACCGCTTGTAATTCCGTCATGGCTCTATGTCATCATCACAGTGGTGATGCTCTGGGTTTCTGTAAACACGACAAACTGTACGGACGGTGTCGATGGCTTGAGTTCAACTCTGGTACTGGTGGCACTTTTTACAATGGGATTCATCTTCTATGTCATCCTGGGACACAAGGACATTGCAACTTATCTTCTTGTTCCGCATTTGAAAGACGGAGCTTCATGGGCAATCATCACATTCTGTCTTGCAGGTGTACTCATGGGTTACCTGTGGCACAATGCTTTTCCTAGTTCCGTTTTGATGGGAGATGCAGGCAGCCGCGCACTGGGATTTTTCATCGGTGTATGCGTAATGATCAGCGGCAATCCGCTTCTTTTTCTGGCAACTTCATCCATCATCTTCATCAACGGTGGTGTCGGACTTCTCAAGGTTGCACTCAAAAGATTTTTCCATATCTGCATTTTTGAAAACATCAGATTCCCTCTCCACGACCATATGAGAAAAAATCTTGGATGGTCTCCTACACAGGTTCTGTTAAAATTCCTCATCATCCAGCTTTTGATCACAATCGCAATGATGGGCATCTTCTTCAAGCTCAGATAGAAAAATTCCAGAAAGTCGGAGAAAAACACTTGATGAGCAGAAGACGCGTAGTTATAACTGGACTTGGATGCATTTCTCCTGTCGGAAATTCTCCCGAGACAGCATGGGATTCCATTAAAAATGGAAAAAGCGGAATCTCAAAGATTTCTCTTATTGACACATCAGACCTCAGGGTGCATATTGCAGGCGAAGTAAAAGATTTCAATCCGCAGGACTATGGCATTGAGAAAAAATCGACACGCAAGATGGCACGCTTTACACGCTACGCAGTTGCTGCGGCAAGTCAGGCCGTAAAGGACAGCGGCTATGACAAGGATTCACTTCAGAAGGAAAAATGCGGAGTCTTTATGGGATGCTGCATCGGTGGAATCGAAGCTGCGGCCGAAGGTTTTGACAAGCTTGCCACATCAACGCCTGACAGAATGCCGCCTTTGACCACCCCCCTCATGATAACGAATGAGGCCGCCGCAAACATAAACATGTTCTTTGAGTTGAACAGTTTTTCCTACACCATGGGGACTGCCTGCTCTTCAGGAACAGACGCCATAGGGCTTTCCGCAGACCTCATAAGGGCCGGCCGCTGTGATCTTTGCATTACAGGCGGAACTGACGCACCGCTTACAAGATTTTCCGTTGCCTGCTATGACGCACTCCAGGCATTGAGCCGCAATTTCAACGACACTCCGGAAAAAGCATGCAGGCCTTTTGACAAGGACCGGGACGGATTCATCATCAGCGAGGGCAGCGCAGTGCTCATTCTTGAAGAACTTGAGCACGCAAAAAAAAGGGGAGCAAAAATCTATGCGGAAATCGCAGGATTTGGTTCCAGCTGCGACGCATACCACATAACATCTCCGGTAAAAGACGGATCCATTGCCGCACTATCCGTAAAGGCCGCGCTTGAAGATGCTGGTATTCCGCCTGAAAAACTTGACTACTACAACGTCCATGGAACATCAACCCAGATAAACGACCTGGCTGAAACACAGATGCTCAAGACTGCATTGGGCAGACATGCCTATGACATCAGCATTTCTTCGACAAAAAGCATGACAGGACATATGATAGGTGCTGCCGGAGCCATAGAAGCGCTTTTTTGCGTAAAGGCGATCAACGATTCTTTTGTTCCGCCTACAATAAACCTGGACAACCAGGACATAGACGGTGGGTGCGATTTGAATTATACGCCAAACAAGGGCTTTGAAAAAAACATCGACTATGCAGCAACAGGATCCCTGGGCTTTGGCGGACACAACGGATGTCTCATAATCAAAAAATACACTGAATTCTAGAAGTCCTAGAATTATTGCTTTTTTTAACGTATAATTATTTTATACCCATAAGGAGGTTTATCATGGAAAAGAAAAACAGCATAATGTCAAACTTGTACCTGATCGGTATGGCTCTTGTAGTTATCGGTTTCATTCTTCCAATGTTCAAGGTTCTTGGACAGACACCAAACGGATTTAAGTTCATCAACTTCAAGAATTCTGGATTCTGTACAATCGGATCTCTTATGATCATCGCAGGCGGAATTGCAGGACTTGTATTCAATTTCGTAAGCAACGGAAGCAAGACTCTCAAGCTAGCAGCTCTTGCAGTTTCCATTATCGGAGCAATCGTTCTCATAATCGGATTCAATGACAATGTTGTATACAAGGCAATCGGAAAGGGTCTTGTTAAGCATGCCTATGTCGGTTTCTACTGTATCATCGTAGGATGGGTTGCAGGTATTCTCGGTTACCTCAAGGCATAATTGAACATCAATCAAAGAATGCAAAAAGGCTGTCTGAAAAATTCAGACAGCCTTTTTTGTTGCACCCGCGCAATAAGCACAGGCACAGGCTGCTTCGACTGCGCTCAGCAAGCCTGTCGTCCAGGTGTTCACGAATTGCCTTCCGCAATTCGTGGGGCGAAAGTTAAACCGCCTGAAGTCACTAGACAGCAAGGCTTTCGCTCCTGGCATCTTCGCCAGCTTTCACGAATTGCCTCCCGCAATTCGTGGGGCGAAAGTTAGACCGCCTGAAGTCACTAGACAGCAAGGCTTTCGCCCATTATCTGCGGCCAAAAGCCTCAA
>JAEDDW010000076.1 GCA_016293645.1 Treponema sp.
TTGGGGCAGCCTTTTTTTATACTGCTTTCTCCAGGCTTTCCAGTTCCTGTTGTTTTATGAAATTCCCGATTCGCTCATAACGGGAGTGTTTGAGTTCTTCCTTGAGATATAAAATCAACGATACAAGAAATGCTGCCATATTAAGGGCCATAACCAGACAAAAGATATAATCAATCATGTTTACCTCCGTTCATCCTTATGTTTATAGATTATCACAGAGGCTCTATCATTTGATGATTAAGCCTAAAGATTTTTGAAAGGCCGTGTCGAAAAAGTTGTCGCTCACGGAAAGGACAAGCTTTTCAGATTCCGATGGTTCAGGCTGTTCCCTTTTTTTGGGTTTACACTATATAATGTGCCTATGACTGTATACACAAGAAAAATCAATTATCATGAGACGGACAAAATGGGAATCACCCATCATTCAAACTACATAAAATTCATGGAAGAAGCCCGGGTTCAATATCTTGAGGAAATCGGAATGCCTTTTGATGAGGTTGAACGAAAGGGAATCGGTTCACCTGTAGTAGGCCTTGATATTGAATATAAAAGTCCAACTGAATTTGCGGACATTCTTGAAATCGAAGTAAAAGTGCTGGGCTACAACGGCCTCAAGCTTGAAATCGGATACATGATGAAAAACAAAAAAACTGGTGCACTTTGCGTTACTGCCCACTCACGCCATTGTTTTCTCAAGGAAGGAAAACTTTACAATTTCAAGCGGGCAGCAGACCCTTACGATGAGCTCATGCAGAAGGCCCTTGAAGAAGACACAGGGGAAACAAAATAAACTCCGGAAAATCATCCGGAGTCATTCTGCATCATGCAGGATAATTCAAATGTGCATCATCAATGTTGTAGAGAGTATTTTCAAGATAACGCTTTGCAACATATTTTGCCATCGGTAGATTCTGGTCAAGGTAGTTGCCGCATTCTTCCGGCTTTGCCCCAGGAATGTCTCCTGTAAAATCACGGACAAATTCAAACATCTTTGTCATGAAAGGAACCATTTCACGACTTGTTCTTTCTCCCTCAACAAGGAGATAGCAGCCTGTGCGGCATCCCATTGGACCAAAGTAAACTATCCTGTCTGCCCACTCGATGTCATTACGAGCAAAGGTAGCACACAGATGTTCGATTGTATGAAGTTCAGCAGTATTAAGGACCGGCTCATCATTAGGTGATGTGATACGGATGTCAAAAGTAGTGATGCAAGTTCCGCCAAATCTGTCGATGCGGGAAACATACAGTCCTGGTTCAAGTTTGATGTGATCGATTGTGAAGCTGGCGATTTTTTCCATAATTAAAAACTTTCCTTTACCATTTTCTTGAATTTATTTCCACGGTCAAATTCATTTGTGAACATGCCGAATGAAGTAGCACCCGGACTGAACACAACAGGCAACATCTGACCATTGACAGGCTTTCCATAAACCCTTGTAGAATTTTCTGCCATAAGATTTACCTTCAGCATGCCCAGTAGAATTGACAGGGAATCGAATGGGCCATAAAATTTAACGTTTCTCTCATTCAGCAGAGGAACAAGTTTGTCAGTTCCCGTACCTGCAAGGAGATAGATTTCATATGGCTTGAATTTTGATCCGTCCTCTCCAGAAAGGCTTTTTGCAAGCGGAAGGAAATCAAGTCCCTTGTCTGTTCCCCCTGCAAGAAGGATTACTTTCTGCCCAAAACTCTGGCTGGCTGCGGCACATGCTTCCGGAACTGTAGCACAGCTGTCATTGAAGAAAACAATTTTTCTGCTATCCTGAGGTGTCGTCCACTCATGGAATTTCTCAAGACGATGGGTAATTCCTTTCCATTCACCAAGAATGGTCCGTGATTGTTCAGCCGCCACGCCCATCAGATAAAGCGCAAGACCTGCATTGAGGACATTTATTTTCATGTGGTTTCCAGGAACCTGAAGATCACCCATTATCTGCTCTTCCTGAAGACACTTGTTGCGAGCATGGGCACTCATAAGATCAGTTGGAAGCCTTACATAGCCTGCCGTAAATTCACGGCTTTCATTTTTCTGATAAACACCGGCAACATCTTTAGGCAGTTCGTTCTTGCTGTAACGCAGTACGCGACCTTTGGTCTCACTGGCAAAAAGATCACCCCAGCAACGGCATCCAGTTTTTGGGTTTGCACAGTCCTTAAGATAGTCATCATCATCATAATCAAGAATCGTGAAATCCTTTTCATCCTGATCTGCATATATGAGTTTTTTATCTTCAACATAACTGTCCATGTCGCCATACCAGTTCTGGTGGTCAGGAACGATTTTTGTGATGACCGCAATTTTCGGCTTCAATGCTTTTCTGCCACGAAGGTCAGCAAGCTGCCAGCTCGAAAGTTCCAGAACGACTGGAGTAGTTCCGTCTGTCTTGGAAAGAAACGTAAGGGGACTCACGGTAATGTTGCCGCCAAGAAAACACTTGAAGCCTGCCTGATTGAGGGCATAGGCAAGGGAACTTACAGTACTTGATTTTCCCTTGCTTCCAGTAACGGCAATGATCGGAGCTTTGGTAAAGTGAAGGAATATGCTGATGTCGGTCTCAATGGCTTTTGCCGCAGCAAGATATTTATTTCCCTGGATCTTTACACCTGGATTTTTGATCACACAATCTGCGTTTTCAAAATCCTCGATCTTATGTTCCCCTAGAACATAGCGCAGATGGGAAAGGTCAAGCTTAGGATCTGTTCCGATGGAATTGATTGTAGGCGCAAGCTTATCCGCTGTCTTCATATCCGTGACAGTAACATAAGCACCCTGCTGCAGGAAAAACCTTACGCAGGCTTCTCCACCGCCATTAAGACCAAGCCCCATGACAGTAACATGCTTGCCGCGGATATCTTCAAGCGTATTAAAAACGCAACCTTCAGGATAGATGTGTGGTGCCATTATACCCTCGTTGTGCAAAGCTGATTCTTTGCGTCGTATTCTGCAACAGCCTCATCAAAAAGATAGTCAATGAGATCTGTATATTTAAGTCCAGCAGCATCGCACATTTTAGGGAACATACTGATGCTTGTGAAACCAGGAATCGTATTGATTTCATTGAGATAGATTTTTCCATCATCGCGGTCGATGAAGAAGTCCACGCGTGAAAGACCGCTTGCGCTGACCGCAGCATATGCTTTCTTTGCAGTCTCACGGATGTATTCAAGCTTGTCATCATCAAGCAAAGCCGGAATCTTAAGTTCCGCGCCATCCGGATCGTTGTACTTTGCATCGTAGTCGTAGAATTCATGCTTTGGAACGATCTCACCTGGACCGTAAGCCTTGAGCATTGAGCATGGAACATTGGCGTCAGCAGTGATGCTGTTTCCTGTAACGGAACATTCCACTTCGCGTGCGTTGATTGCTTTTTCAATGAGAACCTTATTGTCCCAGCTGAATGCTTCCATCAGGGCAAAGGAAAGTTCCTTTGGATTTGTTGCTTTGGATGCACCGTCGCTTGAACCAGCTGAACATGGTTTTACAAAAAGAGGGAACTTAAATGTATCGATTGCCTTTGCAACAAGCTTGTCGTATTCAGCAGAGTTGTTTATATCTGCCTTTGTGAGGCACATGTACGGAACAACAGGCAACCCCTCCTTCTCCCAGATGATTTTTGTAGTGACTTTGTCCATTGTGACTGCCGACGACATTACTCCACAGCCAACATATGGAACTCCCACCATTTCAAAAAGTCCCTGGAGAGTTCCGTCTTCGCTGTAAGTTCCATGCATTACAAAAAAAACTACATCAGCTGCGATTGTTTTTCCACCGCACATGAAAGCAGCAGCCCTTCCTCCACCCGGAACTACGTTGACGCGCTTTGCTTCGTCAGCATGGATTTCAAGCTTTGCATCGGGATTGGATCTGAGTTCCGCGATAACCTTGGTGTCTTCAAGATACCACTTGCCGTCCTTGCTTACCGAAATCAATGTGATTTCATGCCTGTCCGAAATATTTCTCAAAACGGATGCGCAGGAAATGAGGGAAATCTCGTGTTCTCCGGAACGTCCGCCGTACATCAATGTTACTTTCATTTTAATTCTCCAAGTGCTTTTATTGCCTCGCTGATTTCATCGTAAGGCATTATATGGTCTTTGAATATGATCGAATTTTCATGGCTCTTGCCAAGCAGAAGAACGATGTCGCCCTTACCTGCAAGACTGAAAGCCTTTCTGATGGCAGCCGGTCTGTCAGGAATAAGGAAAAGATTTTCACCATCATTCTTACCTGCCTTTCTTGAACCAGCTGCAATGTCCTCAAGAAGTGCCATCTCATCCTCACCGCGTGGATCCTCGTCTGCAAGAATCACGTAATCGCAGAACTTTGCCGCAATCTCTCCCTGCAATGGACGCTTCTTTGTGTCACGTTCACCACCGCTTCCAAAAACGCAGATCATTTTTCCAGGACAGCGTTTTCTTACAGGAGGGAATATGGTCTCAAAACTTGAAGGAGTATGTGCATAGTCGACGATGACTTCAAAAGGCTGACCTTCATCAACGACTGTCATGCGTCCCTTCACGCTTTCAAGTTTTTCACACAGCGATGCAAGTTCCCCGATTGATTTTCCGGTTGTTCCGTTGACGGCAAGGATTGCAGTCATTATGTTGTATGCATTGAAAGCACCGGGAACAGGAGATTCTACATGAGTTGTTTTTCCTTCATAAGAAAGGTCAAAGGAAATTCCCGAGCTTGTGGATGCAATGTTAAAGGCTTTACAGCAAGGCATTCCCGACGGAATTTCTGGAAGCGCAATGGAACTGTCTTCCGCATTCTTACCGGCCTTTCCTTCAGTTGTAAAACCGATGACTTTGTTTTTTGTGCACCGTGCAAAATATTCAGCGGCAGGATCTTCAAGATTGACTATTCCCATGGCAGAAACAGGAGTCTCCCTGCCACCGATGTTTTTAACGTGGTCATGTTTATCCAGGGCACGGAAGAGGTTTGCCTTGTCGCTCTTGTACTGCTCATAGGTTCCGTGGAATTCAAGATGCTCAAGAGTGACGTTCATGAAAGCGCCGCAGTCAAAAAGCACATCACCAAGACGATTTGTTTTTTCACTCAGACCGTGGCTTGAACTTTCAACTACGGCATGGGTACATCCGTTTTCAAGCATTTCAAAAAGTTCACGCTGAACGATAGGTGCTTCCGGTGTTGTCTGATGTTCTGGATTAGCGATGGCTTCTCCGCCAAGTGAATACTGAACCGTCGAAATGAATCCCGCCTTGTATCCAGCAAGACGCAGAAGCTGCCAGATGAATGCAACGGTGGAACTTTTACCTTCCGTACCGGTAACACCGTAAACAACAAGTTTTTTCGACGGGTGATCATAGAAACTTGCGGAAAGCGGAGACATGGCAAAGCGGCTTGATTTCACTTTGATGAAAGCAACGTCTCTTCCATCTCGTGATCTTTCGATATCGGATTTTTCAGAATCAGACAGTTCACCTTCAAAGACTACGGCGGCTGCCCCATTTCCTATTGCGCTGGCAATGAATCTATTTCCGGTAGTATGAGTTCCGGGGAGAGCAAAAAAAAGCGCACCGGGCTTTACATGGCGGCTGTCAAAAACAAGGGAATCTATTTCAATTTTTGAGATATCTGAATCCGAAGCAAGGCTATATTCAATCGAATCAATGAATTCTGAAAGATACTTTTTCATGCTCCTATTTTATACCTTTACGGAACATGACGCAATTGTCAGCCATTTATTTTTTCGTATTCCATTTCCACACGGAACTCCTCAACCAGCTGATCACGGGTAAGGTTCCCGTTGCGTTCCCTTGCCGCTTTGAGTTTCCTGTAAATCGTATTTTCACTGTAGCCTTCGACTTCCTTCTGGTAGACCTTCCCGTTGCACAGTTGCTGTAATATGTTTTTCTCATCGTCAAAAAGAACAAGCCTCTTCCGTTTGAATTTATCATTCAGGACGAATTCCACAATGCCAATGAACCAGATGCTTCTTGCAATGTGGATGAAGTAGTGATAGAGGATCTCCTCATTCATGGCAAATGCAACAGTTACAAGAACGATGTAAAAAGCAATTGCCGGCAATCTCAACTTTGGATTTATCATGATCACGATGCATACAATGAACAATGCCGTATAGTTGTTGTACAAAAAAGTTTCCTCAAACGCAATTGAAAAAATCAATACGGCGGAGTACAGAAGATAGAAATAAGGAAATCCTTTTTTTGAAAAAACAAGCGCAAAAGGAATGTATATAAAATTCAAGGACGTGATGATACACCCCATAGGCGGAAATCCGGTTTTGAATCCTTTCCATAGATACAAAAGTCCCAGCACCAGAGACACTGCCGATGTGAACAAAATGAATCTGTTGTCAGTAATTTTTTTCAAGAATCTCATACATCACCTCTTCTGGAATCATACATCAAGGAAATCCTCAATAAGACGATTTCTTATATTGCTCAATGTCGTTTCTGCGATTGCCGACAAAGCATTTTCCGTCAAGAAAGCCTGATGGCTTGTGATGAGAACATTCGGGAAAGTGAGAAGTCTTGCAAGAATGTCATCCGTAATTGTCTGGGCCGACCAGTCATTGAAAAAATACTGGCTTTCTTCTTCGTAGACATCGAGGGCCGCTCCGCCAATTTTTCCTTTCTTCAAAGCATTCACCAAAGCCGCGGAATCAATAAGGGCTCCACGGCCTGTGTTTATGAGGACTACATTGTCTTTCATAATTGAGATGCTCTTCTCATTGATCACGTGAAAAGTTTCTTCCGTAAGCAGGCAATGAAGGCTTATGACATCGCTTTGTTTAAACAGGTCATCAATTCCAGCGTACTGGAATCCCATATCTTTAGCCCAATTGTGATCCATGTAAGGATCATACAGAATTATATGCATTCCAAAGCCGCTGAGGAGTTCCGCCATGGTCTTTCCGATTTTTCCGGTACCGATGATTCCGGCTGTGAGGCCATCCAGCTCGCGTCCTGTCAGGCCATCAAGAGTAAAGTTTCCTGTTTTGGTCCGCAGATAAGCCTGAGGAAGATGTCTTGTCAGGGATAAAAGCATGGCTACTGCGTGTTCCGCGATTGCATGTGGAGAATATGAGACAACACGGACAACATTTATTCCTGCCTTTTCACAGGCTTTCATGTCAACGTTGTTGAATCCAGCGCATCTTAACGCGATGACCTTTACATCATTTTCCCTGAGGATCTCAACCACCCTGTCATTCACGATATCATTGACAAAAATGCATACGGCATCAAAACCTTTTGAGGCGGAAGCCGTTTTCTCATTCAGCTTGAAATCAAAATAATCAATGTCAAACTGAAACCTTTTGTTCATCTCCTCAAACGCTTTCCTGTCATAGGAATGAGTGTCATAAAACGCAACCTTTATCCTTTTCATTGGTCCTCCTGAAAAAAGCTCCGTAATAACACCGCGACATGGACAACACGATTTTTTTTACGGAGCAAGATGCAAAACGTGCAACAACCATAGGCTAGCACCAAATGAGGATTTTACGAAAAGAATTCAGTCACAATCAGTCACCAAATAACCATCAGGGGGAAAAACTGAAAAACTGTCCCATTGCATCAATTTCCAATTTTCATTTCTTCTTTCACTTTTTACAGTCCGGGGTTATAATGATAAAAAACAAGAAAAGGATATCATAAATGCTAATTTCGCTTTTAATTTACGGTTTTACACTTGCACTTCTCTTCTGGGGCAGCAGCTTTGCACGGAAAGGGGAACTGAAATCAGACTACCTTTCCCTCGAAAATTCAAACGCAGCAAAGGGTCTTGCATGTCTTGGTGTTTTCTTTCACCATGCCTCTCAAAATCCAGCATTTCAAAAAACAGCAGACATAAAGTTTTTTGAACCGATCGGATTCATCTTTGTTGGTATTTTCTTCTTTTATAGTGGCATCGGTCTTCTCAAAAGCTGGAAGTCAAAGCCAGGCTACCTTTCAACATTTTTCAAAAAAAGGATGCTGCCTATAATCGTCGCAATCTATGTGATGAATGTTTTCTATGCGGTTTTCTGCCTGGCAACAGGATACGGACACATGACACCGGTGAAATGGGTTCTTGGAATGCTTGACCTTATAATAATCAACGATCAGAGCTGGTATCCGATTGTAATCCTCATCATGTATGGGGCTTTTTACTTTGCATTCAAAAAATGCAAAAAAACAGGAAATGCAATCTTCATTGTTTTTCTTGCAGCACTTGCACAGCTCGTCATTTTCTGCATCGGCGGACACTTTGCATGGTGGATCGATTACGGATGGTACGAAGGCCCCCAGAGTTTTGGAACGGCAAAATGGTATCAGCAGATCTGTGCTCTCTGGTTCCAGGGAGAATGGTGGGTCAACAGCACAATGTGTTTTGTACTTGGTCTTTTGTGGGCACATCATGAAGATAAAATCATTGCATTCTTCTCTAAAAAATACTGGCTCAAATTTGCAGCTGTGACCGTTCTCATGGCAGGCGGAATGTATCTCGGCTTTTATGCACTATTTAGCATCAGTTACTGGTCTGAATTCGCAGGTCACGGAGTTGGAAGACTTGATAAGACACTCTGTCTCATCGCGCAGCAGGTTCAGCTTGCAACACTGCTTCTGTTCCTTACGACGCTCAAGTTCAAGTGGACAAGAAGCAATAAAGTCCTTGCCTTCTTCTCCTCAATTTCACTGGAATTTTATCTCATGCAGAGAATCGCATTGAACAGCTTCAATTTCATAACCGGAACAAGAGAAGATCCGGTCATAAAGGACTGTCACTGGAATCTTCTGGTTTATTTCATTGCAGTGACTGCGGCAAACCTTGTCCTGGCATTGGTTTACAAATGGATCAACAAAAAGATTTATAAAGTCATTATAAAGTAATTTATTAAA